>JAKBCG010000103.1 GCA_021808035.1 Pseudomonadota bacterium | reverse complement strand
TCGCCCCGATGATCGACAGTGTCTTTATGTCCATTGATCCTCCTTCGACGCGTCGTCGTCGCCGCTCACCGCGGCACCGATGAAGACGGTGGCGAGCACCGCGAATATATAGGCCTGTATCACGCCGATCAGCAGTTCCAGCACCATCAACGGGACCGGCACGAACAGACCGGCCAGTGCCACCACGAGCGCGATCACGAATTCGCCGCTCATCACGTTGCCGAAGAGACGCACCATCAGCGAGAAGGTGCGCGTGACCTCGGCGAGGATGTTGAGCGGCAGCATGATGAGCTTCGGTTTGGCGAAGCCGGCCAGATAGCCCCGCAGGCCGCGGGCCCGGATGCCGAAATAATGCACCGAGAAGAACACGATGAGACCGAGGGCCACCGGCGTCTCGAGCCGGCTGGTGGGTGCGGTGACACCGGGCAGCAGTCCGCTCAGATTGGCGGTGACGATGAACAGGAACAGCGTTCCCAGCATCGGCAGGAACCGCCGGGCATCCTTGCGGATCACCTCCGCGATCTGCTGCTCGATCCCGACGATCAGCGTCTCGAGCACGGCTTGCGTCGGTCCCGGACGCATCCGCAGGCGGCGTGTCGACACCGCGGAGCCGACCGTCAGCGCGAGCATGATCGCCCAGGTGGTGACGACGGGCTGCGTGATCGGCACGGATCCCAAGCGCAGCAGCACGGGGCTCGTGAGCGGTGAGGGCTGCATCTAGGCCGCCTTCGTCGCGCGCCGCAGCGACAGCGCGCGTGCCGTGAGGAATCCGAGGAACGCGACGAGCAGCGCGCCGGCGCCCGCGCGCGCGATCAGGGCCAGTGCCGTCGCCGCCGCCGCCAGGCGCGCCAGCGCCGCCAGCGCCGCGAACAGCCAGCCTCGTTGGGCCGGATACCCCTCGATGGAGCGGCGCAATGCGTGGAAGTAGACCAGCCCGAGCGCGATGCCCAGGATGCCGAACACGCTGAGCCTGGCGGCGGTGACGATCATCGATCGGTTCTCATTTGCCGCGCACCTGCTGCCAGGCCAGGACGCAGCCGGTGGCGAGGCCGGCGACGAGCAACGCGGTGGTCCAGAAGACGCCCGAGTGGAAGCGATGGTCGATCCATCGGCCCGCCAAGATGCCGAGCAAGGTCGGCACCACCACACTGGCGCCGAGCGCGCCGATCAGCGCGAAGTTCTGGCCGATGGATCCTTCGCCTTGCCGGCGCCACCGCTCCTCACGTTCCCGTCTCAGGCGGACCGCGTCGCCCAGTCGATCCCGATCCTCCGGTTCGCTCACGGTGCCCGTCCCTCGAGAGTCGAGTGGGTCGGCGTTGCCTGCAGGAGCCGCTGGATCTGCCGCAAGGCCGCCAGATACAGCCGCTGCGCGTCCGTTCGCGCGGTCCGCTCCACTTCCGCGCGACTGCGAAACGCGCTCAGGACCTCGCTCTGCAGCCGGGCGAGGTCATCGTCCGCGACCGCTTCGCGCGTGGCGACCCGGACGACCTGGCCGTCTTGCACTTCGAGCATCCCGCCGCTCACGGCGACGTGATGCAGGGCTCCAAGGTGATTGCGCCAGGTGATCACCGAGATCGACAGGGCGGTGAGGAAATCGGCATGGCCCTCGAGAATGCCGAATGCGCCCGTCTCGTCCTCGGCGCGAATCGCCGTCACGTCGCCGCGATCCAGGACGATGTTCTGCGGCGTCGTCACGAGGAGCCTCATGCCGCCTTGCGCGCCGCGGCTTCACGCTGGCGCGCCTCCTCGAGATCACCGACCATGTACAGCGACGACTCGGCCCAATCGTCCGTCTCGCCGTCGAGGATCGACGTGCAGCCGGCGAGCGTCTGTTCGAGTTCCACCGTCCGGCCGGCCTTGCCGGTGAACGCCACCGTGACCATGAACGGCTGGGTCAGGAAGCGCTGCAAGCGGCGTGCGCGGCCGACCGCGGTTCGGTCGGCCGCGCTCAACTCCTCGATGCCGAGCAACGCGATGATCTCCTGAAGGTCGCGGTAATGGGCGATGACCTTTCTGACCTCCTGGGCGACGCGGTAATGCTGCTCGCCGAGCAATCGGGGATCGAGCAGGGTCGAGGTCGATAGGAGCGGATCGACCGCGGGGTACATGCCTTCGGCGGCCATGTCGCGCGACAACACGATCGAGGAATCCAGGTGGCTGAAGATCTCGGCCACCGCCGGATCGGTGAAGTCGTCGGCGGGCACGTAGACCGCTTGAATCGAGGTGATGGCGGCCCCGGCCACCGAGGCGATGCGCTCCTCCAGTTCCGCGACCTCGCTCGCCAGGCTCGGCTGATAGCCGACCCGCGAGGGCAGGCGACCGAGCAACCCCGAGACCTCGGCACCGGCCTGTACCAGGCGGTACACGTTGTCGATCAGGAACAGCACGTTCTCGTGCGCGCTGTCGCGAAAATACTCGGCAATCGCGAGTGCCGTGAGCCCCGTCCGCCATCGCGCCCCCGGCGGCTCGTTCATCTGGCCGAACACCAGGGCCGTGCGCGCGAGCACCCCCGACTCGCGCAGCTCCAGCAGCAGTTCGTGGCCCTCCCGTGAACGCTCACCGATGCCGGCGAATACCGAGATGCCCGAATGCCGTTCGACCGTGGTGCGGATCAGTTCCATGATGAGCACGGTCTTGCCCACGCCGGCGCCGCCGAACATCGCCGCTTTGCCGCCCTTGATCAGCGGGGCCAGCAGATCGATCACCTTGATTCCGGTGTGAAAGATCTCCTGGGTCGCGCCGAGACGGGAAAGACCGGGCGCATCGTGGTGGATGGGGCGCCGCTCGGCGGCGGCCAGAGGACCGTTCCGGTCCATGACCTCGCCGATGCCATTCAGCAGCCTGCCCAGCACCGGATCGCCGACCGGCACCTGCACCGGCGAGGCGGTGGCCCGTACCGTCGATCCCCGGCGCAGGCCGCTGGTGTTGCCGAGCGCCACCGCCCGGACCCGCGTGCCGTCCAGGTGCTGGTGCACCTCGGCGAGCACCGGACCCGGCGCGTCCAGCTCGACCTCCAGGGCTTCATTGATCGCGGGGAGCCGGCCGGCCGGGAAGCGGACGTCGATCACGGATCCATGCACGGCGATCACGCACCCGACCGTCGGATTGACCGCGTTGCTCATCGCCCGAAGTCTAGGCGCGGGCCGGGAGCCTGGTTATCCGTACTTTCCGCGGCCCTCCCGCGCCGCTAGCACTCCTGAGGCTCGAACCGCAGCGCGACGCCGTTCATGCAATAGCGCTCGCCGGTCGGCTCGGGGCCGTCGGCGAACACGTGGCCGAGATGCCCGCCGCAGCGCGCACAATGCACTTCGGTGCGCGACATCCACAGGCGGCGGTCGACCGTGGTGCCGACCGCGCCGGGGAGCGGCGCGTAGAAGCTCGGCCAGCCCGTGCCGCTGTCGAATTTCGTCGTGGAGTCGAACAGCGGTTCGCCGCAGGCCGCGCAGTGGTACGCGCCCGCGCGGTGCTCGAGGTTCAACGGGCTCGTGCCGGCCCGCTCGGTGCCATGACGGCGCATCACCTGATAGGTCTCGGGTGGCAGCATCCGGCGCCATTCCTCGTCGCTGCGCGCGGGTTCGGTGGTGTTCGAATCGCTCATCGCGTGCTCCTCGTCGCGGGGACCATCGCCGGGTCAGCCCGGATCGCGCCGGCGCGGCATCAGCAGCTTCGCGATCAGTCCGGTCCAGCCGGTCTGATGCGACGCGCCGCAGCCGCGGCCGATGTCGCCGTGGAAGTATTCGTGGAACGGGATGTAGTCGCGAAAATTCGGGTCGGCCTGCACGCTCGGTTGGTGGCCCATCACCGGGCGCCGGCCGGTCTCGTCGGCGAGGAAGATCCGCGCGAGCCGGCGGGTGATCTCGGCGGCGACCTCCTCGAGCGAGAGCATCCGCCCCGAGCCCACCGGGCATTCGACCTTGAAGCCGTCGCCGAAATAGTGATGAAATTTCTGCAGGCTCTCGACGAGCAGATAGTTCACCGGGAACCAGATCGGCCCGCGCCAGTTGGAGTTGCCGCCGAACGCGCGGGTGTTCGACTCGCCGGGCGCGTAGCGGATCTCGAAGGTCGTGCCATCGCAGGTGAATCGGTACGGCTGGTCGCGGTAAACGCGTGACAGCGCGCGCACGCCGAAGTCCGACAGGAACTCGGTCTCGTCGAGCATGCGCCGCAGCAGACACTGGATCCGATGGCCGCGCAGCAGCGACAGCAGCCGCCGGTCGCCCTGGCCGGGTTCGTGCCACCGCGAGACCAGCGCCGCGAGATCCGGTCGCGCCTCGAGCAGCCATTCGAGCCGGGCGCGGAAGCCCGGCACCTTCGCGAGCAGGTCGGGCTCGAGCGTCTCGACCGCGAACAGCGGGATCAGGCCGACCATCGAACGCACCCGCAGCCGCCGATGCGGGCCGCTCGGCGGCTTGAGCACGTCGTAGTAGAACCCGTCCCCCTCGTCCCAGAGCCCGTCGCCCTCGTTGTACTGCGTGCTCATCGCTTCGGCGATGTGCAGGAAATGCTCGAAGAACTTGCTCGCGATGTCCTCGTAGACCCGGTTGTGCTGCGCGAGCTCGAGCGCGATGCGCATCAGGTTGAGCGAGTACATCGCCATCCAGCTCGTCCCGTCCGCCTGACTGAGGCAGCTGCCGTCCGGCAGCGGCTGGTTGCGGTCGAACACGCCGATGTTGTCGAGTCCGAGGAAGCCGCCCTGGAAGATGTTGTTGCCGGACGGATCCTTGCGGTTCACCCACCAGGTGAAATTCAGCATCAGCTTGTGGAACACCCGTTCGAGAAACGCGATGTCGCCGACCCCGTCGTGCTTGCGGTCGATCTGATAGACGCGCCAGGCGGCCCAGGCGTGCACCGGCGGATTCACGTCGCTGAACGCCCACTCGTAGGCGGGGAGCTGGCCGTTCGGGTGCATGTACCACTCGCGCGTGAGCAGCACGAGCTGGTGCTTCGCGAAGCGCGAATCGATCAGCGCGAACGGGATGCAGTGGAACGCGAGATCCCAGGAGGCATACCACGGGAATTCCCACTTGTCGGGCATCGACACGATGTCGGCGTTGTCGAGCGTCCCCCACTCGGTGTTGCGGCCGTTGCGCCGCTCGGGCGGCGGCGCCGGCTGCGTCGGGTCGCCGGCGAGCCACCGCCGGATGTCGTAATGGTAGAACTGCTTGCTCCAGACGAGTCCGGCGAACGCCTGGCGTTGCACGCACCGTTCGTCGGCCGATGCGAGGTCCGCCTGCAGCTCGGCGTAGAACTCGTCCGCCTCGCGGCGGCGCGCCTCGAACGTCGCATCGAAGTCGCCGAACGGCGCCGCGCAGGACTCGCGCGTCAGGCGCAGGCGCATGACCCACGATCCGCCCGGCGCGATCGTCGTCCGGCGCCAGGCGCCGACCTTGCTGCCGCGTCCGGCTGGATTCACCGCGTCGGCGCGTCCGTGCACGATCCGGTCGTGGAACGCGTCCTTGAAGTGACCCGGATCGCCGCACGCCCACAGCCGCGGCGCATTCGATTCGTTCTCGGTGAACAGCCACTGCGGGCCGCCTTCGCAGTACCAGTACCGCATCCCGAGCGTCGCCGGCCCGATCTCGACGACTCCTGCGTCGCGCGCCTCGATCCACGGCCGCGTCGCCTGCGGCCGCCAGCTCCAGGTGTTGCGCAGTGTGATCTGCGGCAGCAGGTGCAGCTCCGCGGCCTCGGTCCCGCGGTTGAACGCACTGATCCGCATCAAGAGGTCGCCGGGCGCGGCTTGCGCGTATTCGACGAACACGTCGAAGTAGCGGTCCCCGGCGAAGCAGCCGGTGTCGAGCAGTTCGTACTCCGGATCCTCGACCCCGCGCCGGGCGTTCTCGGCGACCAGGTCCTCGTACGGAAACGCCGCCTGCGGATACTTGTAGAGCATCTTCAGGTACGAATGCGTCGGCGTCGCGTCGAGATAGTAGTAGTGCTCCTTGACGTCCTCGCCGTGGTTGCCTTGCGAATTGGTCACGCCGAACAGGCGTTCCTTCAGGATCGCGTCGCGACCGTTCCACAGGGCGAGCGACACGCAGATCCGTTGCTCGGCGTCGGCGACGCCGGCGATCCCGTCCTCGCCCCAGCGATAGGCGCGGCTGCGCGCGTGGTCGTGCGGAAAATAGTCCCAGGCGGTGCCGTTCGGGCTGTAGTCCTCGCGCACGGTGCCCCACTGGCGTTCGCTGAGGTAAGGACCCCAGTGCTGCCAGCCGTCCATTCCGGGCGGATCGTTCCGCAGCCGGTCGCGTTCGGCGCTCATCCGCCGCCCTCGCGCCCGGGTTCCGCGAGCCGCTCGAGCCGGATCCAGGCGTGCAGGGTCTGCGCGACGCTCCAGGCCTGCGCGAAGCAGCCCCGTGCGGCGTGCGGCGCGTCGCCGTCGAAGATCTCGCCGAGGGTTCCGATCGCGTCGGCCTCGAGCAACTGCGCGGCCGGCTCGAGATAGGCCTGAGCCGCGCGCGCGTCGCCGTACGCGAGGTAGTGCGCCCACGCGAACGGCCCGAGCAGCCAGACCCACCCCGTGCCCTGGTGATAGGCCGAGTCCCGCCGGTACGCATCGCCGGCATACTCGCCGACGTAGCCGGGCTCGCGCGCGCCGAGGCTGCGCAGGCCGTAGCTCGTGAGCAGTTCGCGCGCACACACGTCGACGATCTCGCGCCGCTCGGACGCGGTCAGCGGCGAGTACGGCAGCGCCGCCGCGATCAGCTGATTCGGACGGAGCGAGGCGTCCACGCCGGTGCCGCCGTCGACGTCGATCACGTCGTAGAGGCAGCCGCGTTCGGCGTTCCAGAAGCGGTGGAAGCTCGCGGTCGCCGCGGCGCGCAGCCGCCGGCAGGCCGCGTACGCCTCACGATGCGAGTGCCGCTCCGCCAGGCGCATCGTGAGGTCGAGCGCGTTCAGCCACAGCGCGTTGATCTCGACCGGCTTGCCGACCCGGGGCGTGAACGCGTGGTCACCCTGCTTCGCGTCCATCCAGGTGAGCTGCGTGCCGGGCTCGCCGGCGCGCAGCAGTCCGTCGGCCGGATCGACGCCGATCGAGTAGCGCGTGCCCTGCACGTGTGCCTTCACGATCTTGAGCAGCGTCGGGAACAGGTCCGCCTCGAGGTCCGGATCCGGCCGCGCGGCCAGGTGCTCGTGCAGCGCGTGGAACAGCCACAGGGTCGCATCGGCGGTGTTGTACGCCGGCGGTGAGTCGCCGGCCGGCAGGCAGTTCGGCAGCATGCCGCGATCGACGTGGCGCGCGTAGCTGCGCAGCACGCCGGCCGCGAGATCGTGGCGGCCGAGCGCGGTCGCGAGCCCCGGGAGCGATACCATCGCGTCGCGGCCCCATTCGCCGAACCAGGGGTAACCCGCGATCACGCCGGTACCGCCGTCGCCGCGGCGAACGAGGAACTGGGTCGAGGCTTGTGCGAGCGTGTGGATCCAGCGCGGCGCCGACGGCGGCAGCCGGGCGGCTGCCGCGGTCGCCACGGCGACGACGCGGCGCTCGACGGCAGCGCCGTCCGCGGGCGCCGCGTCCTCGGCGGTCGCGACGAAGTAGGCGCGCTCGCCGACCCCGAGCTCGCGGTGGAAGCGACCCGGCATCCACAGATCCTCGACCGCATCCAGACCGCGCTCGGCTTCGGCGCGGTGGAAGAAGTTCCAGTAGCAGTCGCCCGCGGCCTCGAAGCGTCCGCCGTCGAGGAGCAGCCGGTACGCGCGCGCGCCCTCGAACGCGAGCACGCGGCAGTCCGCGCCGTCGCTTTCGATCCGATAGGCGGGCTGACCGCGGGCGTGCGCGTGGTGGCCGCGGTAGGTCACGTAGGGCTTGAGCTCGAGGCGCGCGCGCGCCGCGCCGCGCAGCAGCGCGAAGCCGACGTAGCTGGTCGAGGCGAGCGGCGCCATGAACAGGCGCATCTCGAGCAGCGCGTCCGCGAACGCGTAGCGCCAGGTGGGCACCCCGTCGCGCAGCGCGAACGACTCGATGTGCACGAATCCCCGCGGCGCGATCGCGCCGCCGGTGAACTCGTTCGCGCCGAGCTCGAACCGGCGGCCGTCGTACTCGACCGCCGCGTCGAACTTCGCGACGAGCAGGGTGCGTTCGCCCG
>JAKBCG010000102.1 GCA_021808035.1 Pseudomonadota bacterium | reverse complement strand
CAGGGCATGCGCGCCGGTGATTCGCGTGTTCGCCATTGCGGCGCGCTGACTCACCGCGATCCCCGACGGAAAGCGGGTGCTTCCCGAGGAGAATTGCAGGTAGGCGATGCCCTCGGGATCCGGCGCGGGCAACCCGCCCGCCGCCGGGGTCACCTGACGGAGCGCTGCGAGGGTCGCAACGAGCTTCAGATCGAGTCCGGCGGCGATCTCCGCCAGCCATCCCTCGAGCGGCGCCGGCCCGAGCAGGGCATCCGCCTGCGCGCGCTCGAGCATGCGCCGCAGATGCGCGACATACCCGTCCTTGCCGCCAAATGCCGTCGGCAACGGCAGCGGCACCGGCACCAAGGTGGCGTATTGGCACGCGAAGAACGCCCGCACGAAATCGCCGTCGCTCTCGGCGACGATGCCCACGCGGCAACCGGGTTCGAGACCCGCGCCGAGCAGGCGCCGCCCGAGCGCGAGCGCATCCTGGCGCAAGGTTCGGTAGGGCAATGCTTCGACCAGCACGCCCTTGCCGGAGTAGAAATTGAAACCCGTCGAGTCTCCGGCGGCGTAATCCAGCGCCTCGGCCAGAGTGCCGAAGTCAGCGGCGCGCATCGCAAAGCCGGGTTGAAAAGTCGGTGTCGGTTCCAGCATGGGTTGAGGATATCCGTTCGGCTCAGGGTTCGCGCGGCTCCCGCCTTCGGTTGAGAGTTCAATCATATCAAGGCATTACCGCCCGACAGAAGACCGCGGTGCGGCCGGGTCCGGGACCCCCGGATCCTCGCCGAGGTGCTGCCGAAGAAGCTCGAGCATCGCATCCGTTCGCGTCGCATAGGTGTGTGCTTGCGCTCGCGCGAGGCGCCGGGCCTGCGCCGCACCGTCGTCGGCGAGCGCCGCCTCGACCGCTGCGATGAATGCACCCGGCGTCGCGGCGAGGCTCGCGACATCGGCGTGCTCACGCAATGCCGGCAGATCGACGCTGACCACCGGCAGCCCCGCGGCCAGATACTCGAAGAATTTCATCGGGAACATCGAGGCGGTGTAGTCGTTCAGGCGATTGGGCAGGAGCCCGACGCGAAACCCCTTGAGATACTCGGGCAGTGCCGCATACGGCCTCGGCCCGAGGAGATGCAGATTCGGCAGGCCGGCAAGCGCCGACACATTGGTCGCCGGGTCGCCTTCGCCGATCTCGCCGATCAGCACCACCGACCATTCCGGGTGCGCGAGCGCGAGCTGCCGCAGCAGCGCGAAGTCGAGCTTGTACCCGCTGATCGCGCCGACGAAGCCGATGCGGGGCTCGGGGATGCCGGCCAGGTCGTCGGGCACCGGCGTGTCCGGATCGCGCGCCTTGGCGAAATGCGCATAGTCAGCGACGTTCGACAGGTACACCGTGTTGCGGTTGTGGCCGCGCCGATCCTCGAGCAGTTTCGGCGCGGTCGCAAAGATTACGTCGGCGCGACGCACCAGGTCCACTTCGACCCGCTCGATCAGTTCCTTCGGCATCCCCGGTGCCGCCTTGATGTCGTCCACGCAGTGATACACCACGGTGCGAAAGGCCGATAAGTCCAGCACCTCGGTGCTCATCGGGTTGTAGGTCCACAACAGGTCCGGCCGCAGTCGCAACCATCTCAGCCAGATCGCCAGGCCACCGCGGACGAGCCAGCGGTTGAGCCGGCGAGCCGATGGCCGCTCGTGGGCCGGCCACGCGAGCGGCGACCACACCCACAGGTTGTCGCGCACCCGTCGGGGCGGCCGCAACGCCCGCCGCAGCCGGCGCAGCACGCGCCGCCGGTCGCGGGATTCGAGCGTGGGTCGTCGCAGCCCCAGGGACTCGACGTACAGCACGCGAAACCCCCGCCGCGCAAGCTCCACGGCGACGTGCTGCTTGTTGGTCCAGAACGGGTTGTCCCAATCCGCCGTGGACAGCAACACGACGTCACGGGGCCTCATGGACGCCGCCCGGTCAAACGCCGCCTCCACCGCCCACCATCCGCGCGAGTCGCCGGCCCCCGACCAGGCAGTTCAACCCATCCCGTACGAGCGCCCGCATCCCGAGCCATGGCTGCGCACCGTAGAACGTCCAGTAACCGCCCGCGGCGATCGCGCGACGCAGATGACGAACCCGGCGCGCGAACGTCTCCTCGCCGGCAATCGCGCCGCGCTCGGCCATCCAGACGGCCTGCGCCCGATAGCGGCGCTCCGCATCCAGGAACCGGTCCCGCCAAGCGCCGATGCCCGGGTCCTGCGCGATGCGCCGGAACGCGCTCGCATGGCATTCCAGCGCCTCGGACACGCGCAGGTACGTCGCGGCGCCCCGCTCCGTCAATGCGCGCCGCATCACCGCGAACCGCCTTCGCGACGCCCGGATCTCGTCGGCGTTCCCGGCGAGATTGCTCGTCGTCGTCCGCGGATGCCGTCGATAGAGCACCAGGGCATCCGCCGACATCGCGACGTCCCCGACGATGCACGCGAGCCAGCAGATCCACGCGTCGTGTGCGAGCGGCTCATCCGAGGGACCGTGACCCGGTCCGCGGTCGTCCGAGCGGCACCGCCGAACCAGATCCGCCTTGAACACCATCGTCAACCCGCCGGCGAACCACAGCATCGGCAGCTCGACGCCCTTGCGAACGCGGCTTCGGCCGATGCCCGGATAGCGGACACCGCTCGGCCGCAGCGACTGGTCCACGACCAGCGCATCGTGCACCACCAGGACCACGTCGCGACCCGGAACCTGGAAATGACGCGCCACCGCGCTCAATTTGTCCGGCAGCCAGACGTCGTCCTGATCGCAGAACGCGATCCAGTCGGAGCGGCACGCGCGGGCCGCCTTCAGAAAATTATCGCCGTAGCCGAGGTTGGTTTCGTTGCGGATCACGCGAACCGGAAACGGTGCGGTGCGCCCGAACTCGCTCACGATCTCGAGCGTGCGGTCGGTGGAGCCGTCGTCGGTCACGACGAGCTCGTCCGGCAGGCGGGTCTGGGCGGCGAGACTCGCGAGCTGCTCGCCGAGGAAGCGCTCGCCGTTGTAGGTGCCCATCGCGACCGATATCGTCATCGAAGCGCCACCGGTTCGCCGCCGCGGATGCTCATCGCGGCCCGTGGACCGCGATCGCCAGGTCGAACGACAAATCCTTGAGGATCTTGCGGGAATTCCGCAGGTAATACCCGTTGAATCGAATGTGGCCGTTGGCGGCGAGCAGGCGCCGCAGGAATCCGATCCTGCGGGAAAGACGCGGATCCCCATAGAGGCGCGACCGGTCGAGCAGCCAGTCGGACAGACCCGCGTAGTCGGCCTCGGCCGACCGCAGTGGCTCGCCCCACTCCGCGAACCGAGGGTCACGCGCGAGGCGCCCGAACACCGCCGCCTGATGGGCGGCGGCCTGCGCATGCCGCTGGTAGGTGTCGGCGCCTCTGACGGCAAGAGTCCGCAATTGACGCAACAATCCCTTGGACTCCTTCACCCGCTGGTTCCCGCCCGCCAGGAAGGCACTCGTCGTCGCCGCATGCCGTCGATACAGCACCAGGCTTTGCGGCAGGATCACGACGTCCCCGAGGATGCGCGCGAGCCGGCAGACCCACACGTCATGCGCCAGCGCGGCGCCGGGGATGCTCGGGTCGGGTCCTCGGTCGTCGTACGGTATGCGCCGGACCAGGTCGGCGCGGAACAGCATCGTGAATCCGGAGGCGACCCAGAGATTCGGCAGCTTTCGCCCTTCGCAGATCATCGTCTTGCGCAGGGTGAGGTAACGCACCCCGCTCGGCACCAGCGATGCGTCGACCACGTCGGCGTTGTGGGCGACCACCAGCACGTTGCGGCCCGGCATCTGCGCGTAGCGCTCGGCCGTCGCGAGCTTGTCGGGGAGCCAGACATCGTCCTGATCGCAGAACGCGATCCAATCGCCGCGGCAGCGATTCGCGGCCTGCAGGAAGTTGTCCCCGAACCCGAGGTTGCGCTCGTTGCGATGGATCCTGACCTCGAACGGTGCGGTGCGGGCGAATTGCTCGACGAGGTCGAGCGTGCGATCGCTGGATTGGTCGTCGCACACGACCAGCTCGTCGGGCAATCGCGTCTGCGCGCAGAGACTCGTGAGTTGCTCCGCGATGAAACGCTCCCCGTTGAAGGTCGCCATCGCCACCGAGATCCGCATGCCCGGAAGGTCCGCTACCGTTTCACGGCCAGCAGCGTGATGAACTCGCGGCGCCGATGGTTCGATATCGTGCCGAGCTCACGCAGCGTATCGCCGACGCGCTGCAGCCGCGGTGCGCGTCCGATGTTCTCGGGATCGGCGCCGCGCCGGATCGCCCGGCTCTTCACGGCGAGCGTCGGATAGACCCCGGCGCGCGGGATGCGCCGGATTTCGCCAAAACCCACGGCCTCGAGCACCCGCTCCAGCGAGTCCCAGTTGAACAACACCAGGTGTCGGGGCGGCTCCAGGCCACGCCAATGACGGCCGAACCGGCGGTGGCCGGCGCTGTCGACGTTCGGCGTCTCGAGAAACAGGAGTCCTCCGGATCGCAGCAGCTGGTAGGCGGCGCCCAGCACGCGCCGCGGATCGTGGACGTGTTCGATCACGTGATTCATCGTGATCACGTCGACGCTGTCCGACTCGCCGGACAACGCCTCGATGCCGCCTTGGCGCACGTCGAGCCCGGCGCGGCGGGCGCTGGCGACCGCGTCCGTATCCGGCTCCACGCCGACCACGTCCCACCCGGCCGAGCGGGCTTGCAGCAGATAGTCCCCATTTCCCGCCCCGACATCCAACAACCGCCGCCCGGCCGCGGCGCGCGGGATGAATCGCATCCGCCAATCCGCGGTCCGGCGCAGGCGGGGGATCAGCAGCGCGAGCCCGATGCCGAGCACGGTGGCCGGGCGAGCCTGGGTCCCGAACCGCCAGTTGCGATAGCCGTTCGCGAGGCTGCGGCGCAGCGTGGCCAATCCGCCGGGAGGTTCGCGCCGGGCGGCACCGCGCGGCGCCGCATGGGTGAAGTATCGCGCATAGGCCAGATGGATCGTCGCCGGATCGGGTCGCGGATCGAGGTAACACGATCCGCACCCCAGACAGCGATGCATCGCCCAGGCGCCCGGCGCACAGAAAGCGACGTTGTCGGTGAGGTCCGGGTACGCCAATGACCGTCGCGCGTCACCGCAAGCCGGACAGGCTGGCACCCGTTCGAGGCCCTCCGCAGGCCAGACCGAGGTTCCGGCATCCGCCTCGGGCTGTGGCGACGTGACCGCGTGACCCGTCAAGATTCCTCTCCCTGGCGCGGCTTGCGGTGCCGCGAAAACCTCCGAACGAACGCGCGCATGTGGTCGCTCGCCGCCAACGCCCAGACACAGGACAGCACGCACAGCGGCACGCCGGCATAGAGTCGCACCACGTCGAACGCGCGGGGGATCAGCAGCGCGCACGACCCCGCCGCGGTGATCAACGCCGCGGCCGGCAGCAGCGGCCTCGCGACCGCGGCGCGCAGGCGCGCCGCGTTGAACAGCAGGGCCGCGTCGACGGCGACCCGCAGCGTCCACGCCGCGGCCGCCGCGATGATGCCGAAACGGTGCAGACCGAACCACAATACCACCGCGAACGGCACGAGTTCCAGCAGGTGGAACCGCGCGACGACGTCGGGCCGGCCGCGCGCCTGCAGCAGCGCGAACGGCACGAACGCCAATCCGTTGATCCAGACACCGAGCAGCAGGATCTCGCCGACCGGCGCGGCACGGTCGGCGAACGGCTTGCCGACCCAGACCTGCAGGAACGGCCATATCGCCAAGAGCCCGAGGACGATCAGCGGCGTCGTGGCCGCCGCGAGTGTGACGACCGACTCGCCCGCCACCTGTTTCGACTGCGCCGCGTCGACCGTCGACAGATGCGGAAACAACGCCCGGGACAAGGCCGCCGGCACGATCTGCGCGCGGTTCACCAGCTGGAATGGCACGACGTAATCGGCGACCGCCGAGGCCCCGAGCACGATGCCGATCAGGAACCGGTCGAATACATGCAATATCGGTCCCACCAGATTGGTGACCGCGACCCAGCTGCCGTACGCGGTGAGGCTCCGGATCCGCCGCCAGCGCAGGCGCGGCGGTTGGGTGAGCGGCAGCGCGGATCGGACGACCGGGACCAGCGGGAGCGCCGCGAGCACGCGGGCGATCACGGCCGCGGGAATCACGAACTGCAACTGCGGACCGATCCAGACGGCGGTGAGCAACGGCGCCAGCTGGAACAGCGCGGTGCCGAACGACTGGATCAGGTTGACGGTGCGGAAGCACTGCAGTCCCTCCAGCGCCCCGGTGAGCGCCGCGGTGACCGTCGCGACCGGCACCGCCGCCGCGATCCACGGCAATGCGGCGGCGAACTCCACGTGCAGCGGCTTGGAGATCTTGAACCAGGTCTCGAGTATCGAGGTGCCCGCAAAGTAGAACACGATGCCCGCGACGACCCCGAGACCGGTGTTGAGCACGCAGGCGGTCCAGAACACCTGCTCGCGCTCATCGGAGGACGCATCGCGCAGTCGCGCGATCGCATTGGCCGCCGCCCGGGACAGGCCGAGGTCGAAGGAGCCGAAATAGCCCAACAGCAGCCAGACGATCGCGAGCACGCCGTAGCGCGCCTCGCCGATCCGGTGCAGATAGAGCGGCACCGTCACCAGCGCGAGCACGATCGGGACCGCCGCGCCCGCCAAGTTGTACAGGGTATTCCTCGCGACGCCCATCTCAAGGTACCCGGCCGGCGATGAGGGCGGCAAAGAGCTCGAGATAAGCCTGGACCGACTCCGCCATCGACAATCCCGCCGGCAGCCGGCCGTGCCGGCTCGGTCCGATCGCGAGCGCCCGCTGCAACGCCGCGGCGACCGCGGCGGGATCGCCCGGATCGACCAGCACGATCGCCTCGCTCGGCGCGCCGTTGCGATACAGATGCCGGGACGCGACGACCGGGAGACCCGCCGACAAGGCCTCCAGCACGTTCAATGGATTGCCTTCCGCGCGGGTGGTGGTGAACGACATCACGTCGGCGGCGTTCAGATATCCGGCGACCTCCTCGCGGCGCACCCCGCCCGCGAAATGCACGCGATCGGCGACGCCGAGATCGTCGGCCCGCCGCTGCAAGGCCCGCGATTCCGGGCCCTCGCCGACGATCAGGTAGCGCAGGTCCGCACGGCGCCCGGCCAGCCGCGCGAACGCGTCGAGCCCAAGATCGAGGCCTTTTTGCGGGTGCAATCGGCTGGCCGAGACGACGACGCGCAGATCCTCCGCGAAGCCAAGCGCCTGGCGCACCCGCGCGCGCGCCGCGGCGTCGGGCCTGAACAGATCGGTATCGACGCCGTTCGGGATCGTCTCGAGACGGCGGCGGTCGATGCACGCGCGCATCGGCCACGCCGACAGATCCGCCGCCACGCGCTCCCCGACGGCGACGATCGCATCGAATTGCCGGTAGGCCGCGAGGTCCTTGCCGATCCAGGCGACGTTGCGCAGCGAGCTCGCCATCGCCTTGACGCGGCCGGAGCGCCATTTCGAGATGATTTCGCCGACCGAGGTGCCGTGCGCCTGCAACACGAACGGCAGGTCGGGGTGGCGTTGGCGGATCGGTAACAGCCCGAAGCCGCCGGCGCTGACGCTGAGCACCAGGTCGCAGCGCCCGAGCAGTTCCTGCTCGAAGGCCTCGCGAGTCGTCTGCCACCAGCGCCGTCCATACCGATGCCACGCGGTGCCGCGCAGCGCCCGCACTTGCACGCCCGCGTCCTCGAACCGCTCGGGTCGCCCGGCGATCGCCGCGGTCAATACCGTGACCGCTATTCCCTGCTGGACGAATCGGGTCGCCAGATCCCACGCGACCGCCTGCATGCCGCCGATGCCGTGATGGGGCAGCGCGCGCACCGGCATCACCAGATGGCGCAAGTGGCTCATCCCGGCCCGCCCATCACATCCTCGTAGATCTCCTCCAATGCCGCGCACTGCCGCTGCAGATTGAAATGCCGCAGGGCCCGTGCGCGCGCAGCCTCGCCCAGCCGGCGCCGCAGCCCGTCGTCACGGAGCAGCCCGGTCAACGCGGCGGCGAGCGCCCCGACGTCGTGCTCGGCGCACAAGCGGCCGGTCTCGCCGTCGACGACCACTTCGGGGATCCCGCCATGCCGGGTGGCGACCGCCGGTACACCGCTCGCCGCGGCCTCCAGCAACACCATCCCGAGACC
>JAKBCG010000101.1 GCA_021808035.1 Pseudomonadota bacterium | reverse complement strand
GATCTCCGATCCGGATCGCGACGCTGTCGCACGGCTACGGCATCTCGGTGACCGCGCTGCAGCTCGCGCACGCCTATGCGACGATCGGTGCCTACGGGCTCGAGCGGCCGATCAGCTTCGTGCGCGTCCACGGACCGGTGCCGGGCGTGCGCGTGCTGCGGGCGGGGGTCGCGCGCGCGCTGATCGGCCTGATGCGGGATGTCGTCTCCGCCGAGGGGACCGCGCCCGCGGCCGCGGTCGTCGGCTACCAGGTCGCGGGCAAGACCGGCACCGCGTGGATCTCGGACGACGGCGGGTATTCGACCCACGAGTATCGCGCGGTGTTCGCCGGTCTCGTGCCGGCGTCCCATCCCCGTCTCGCGACCGTCGTCGTGATCGACAAGCCGAGCGGTCCGCTCTACTACGGCGGCGAAGTCGCCGCGCCGGTATTTTCGAGCGTGATGACCGGCGCGATGCGCCTGCTCGACGTGCCGCCGGACAACCTGCAGGCGATGCCGGCGGCGACGCTCGTGCGCCTCGACGAGGCGCCATGAACGTCGCGAACGGCACCGCAGGCGTCGTCGGACTCGCCGCCCTGCTCGACGGGATCGTCGCGATTCCGAACGGCGCCGCGGCCGCGGCGGTCGAGATCCGCGACCTCTCGCTCGACAGCCGCGAGGTCGGGCCCGGCGGGCTGTTCCTCGCGCTGCGCGGCCGCGGGACCCACGGCCTCGCGCATGCCGAGGAGGCGGTGCGGCGCGGCGCCGTCGCGGTACTGTGGGAACGGGCCGGGAGCGACCGACCCGCCGCGCTCCCGCCGCCGGTGTTCGCGGCGCCGGTCGAGGCGCTCGCGCGGCACGCGGGCGCGATCGCGGACCGCTTCTTCGGCCGGCCGTCGGCCGCGCTCGACGTCCACGGGATCACCGGTACGAACGGCAAGACCACCAGCGCGTACCTGCTCGCGCAGACGCTCACGCGCCTCGGCTCGCGCACCGGCTACCTCGGCACGCTCGGCTGGGGCGTGACCGGCGCGTTGCAGGCGCAGGGCCACACGACGCCGGACGTCGTCACCGTGCACCGGCGGCTCGCCGCGATGCGCGACGCGGGGATGCGCGAAGTCGCGGTCGAGGTGTCCTCGCACGCGCTCGACCAAGGCCGCGTCGACGGCGTGCGCTTCGCGAGCGCCGCGTTCACGAACCTGAGCCGCGACCACCTCGACTATCACGGCACGATGCAGGCATATGGCGACGCGAAGTCGAAGCTGTTCGAGACGCGCGGCTTGCGGCGGATCGTGATCAACGCGGGCGACGAGTTCGGGCGCGAGCTGCTGCGCCGGCACGCGGGCGGCGCGCCGCGGACCGCGGTGTGGGTCGGCGCCACCGACCCGGGCGCGCCGGCGGAACAGCGCCTGCAGGCACGCCAGGTCGCGGCGGAGCCCCGGGGCCTGCGGCTCGAGATCGACGGCACCTACGGTGCCACGACCCTGCGCACGCCGCTGATCGGACGGTTCAACGCGGAGAACGCGCTGCTCGTGCTCGGCATCGCGGCGGCGGCGGGCGCGCCGCTCGCCGCCGCCGCGACCGCGCTCGGCGCCGCCGGGCCGCCGCCGGGGCGGATGCAGGTGGTCGCGGCCGATCGCGCCGACCGGCCGCTCGCGGTGATCGACTACGCTCATACGCCGGATGCCCTCGCGAATGCGCTCGGCGCGTTGCGCGAGCATTGTCGCGGCGCGCTGTGGTGCGTGTTCGGCTGCGGCGGCGACCGCGACGCCGGCAAGCGGCCGTTGATGGGCAAGGTCGCCGACGAACTCGCGGACCACCTGATCGTCACCGACGACAATCCGCGTTCGGAGGACCCGGCCGTGATCACCGCCGCGATCCTCGCCGGCATCGGGACCCACCCGCCGCGGGTGATCCACGACCGCGCGCGCGCGATCGCGACGGCGCTCACCGGCGCGACCGCCGGCGACGTCGTGCTGATCGCGGGCAAGGGTCACGAGGACTACCAGATCTACGGCGACCGGCGGCGCGAGTTCAGCGATCTCGTCGAGGCGCGGCGCGCGCTCGGGGAGGCGGCATGAGGCGCTTCCTCGGCGAGGCGGCGGCCGCGGTCGGCGGGCAGCTGACCGGGCCCGATCGCCCCTATGCGTCGGTGTCGACCGATACCCGCACGCTCGAGCCGGGTGCGCTGTTCATCGCGCTGCGCGGCCCGAACTTCGACGGCGCCGATTTCCTCGAGGCCGCGGCCGCCGCGGGCGCGGCCGGCGCGATCGTCGAGCGCCCCGTGCCGGACCCGCTGTCGCAGATCCTGGTCGGCGACGCGCTGCTCGCGTTGCAGCGGCTCGCGAAGGCCTGGCGCGACACGTTCCAGCTGCCGATCGTCGCGGTCGCCGGCAGCAACGGCAAGACGACCACGAAGGAGATGATCGCGGCGATCCTGGCGCGGCGCGGTCCGTGCCTCGCGACCCGGGGAAACTTCAACAATCACATCGGCGTGCCGCTCACGCTGCTGCGTCTCGAGCCCGGGCACCATGCGGCGGTCGTCGAGATCGGCGCGAACCGGATCGGCGACGTCGCGGCGCTGATGGCGATCGTGCGGCCGAGCGTCGGGCTGGTCACGAACGCGGGTGCCGAGCATCTCGAGGGCTTCGGCGACCTGGACGGCGTCGCCCGGGGCGAGGGCGAGGCGATCGCATGCCTCGAACCCGGCGCGACCGCGGTGATCAACGCGGACGACCCGTACGCGGATTTCTGGCACGGTCTCGCCGGCGCGCGCCGGGTGCTGCGGTTCGGCCTCGACGCACCCGCGGACTTTCGCGCGCGTGATCCGGTGCTCACGATCGAGGACGGCGAGTTCGCGACGCGCTTCGACCTCGAGTGCCCGCTCGGCCGCGAGCCGATGCTGGTCCACGCCGGCGGGATGCACAACGTGCGCAACGCCGCCGCGGCCGCGGCCGCCGCGCACGCGGCCGGCGCGTCGATCGATGCGATCGGCGCCGGGCTCGCCGATTTCCGGCCGGTCGCGGGACGGCTGCAGCTCAAGCCCGGCGCGCGCGGCAGCTGGATCGTCGACGATTCCTACAACGCCAATCCGAGCTCGGTGCGCGCCGGAATCGACGTGCTCGGCGCGCTCCCGGGCGTGAAGTGGCTGGTGCTCGGCGACATGGCCGAACTCGGCCCCGGCGGCCCGGACCGCCACGCCGAGATCGGCGCGTACGCGCGGGCCGGCGGCGTCCTGCGGCTGTTCGCGATCGGTCCGCTGACGGCGCGCGCGGTCGAGGCGTTCGGCGCGGGCGGCGAGTGGTTCGAGGACGCCGACGCGCTGGTCCGCCGGCTGCAGACGCAGATCGGGCCGGGAGTCACGGTGCTGGTCAAGGGCTCGCGCGTGAACCGCCTGGAGCGGGTGGTCGCGGCGCTCGCGGCGGCCGGGGCGGCCGGGGCGGCCGGGACGGGCGCGACGGGCGCGACGGGCGCGATCGCGATGGAGGGTTGAAGCGCGATGTTGCTGTATCTCGCCGAATACCTGATGCGCACGCACCCGGCGTTCCGTGTGTTCCAGTACCTGACGCTGCGGGCGATCCTCGCGGCGATCACCGGGCTCGCGATCGCGCTGTTCGTCGGTCCGCGGATGATCGCGGTCCTGTCGCGTTACCAGATCGGCCAGCGGGTGCGCAGCGACGGGCCGAAGTCGCACCTGCCGAAGGCGGGGACACCGACGATGGGCGGCGGGCTGATCCTGGTCGCGATCGCGCTCGGCACGCTGTTGTGGTCCGATCTCGCGAACCGCTTCGTCTGGGTGCTGCTCGTGACGACGCTGGTGTTCGGTTCGATCGGCTTCTACGACGACTACCTGAAGCTCGTCGTCGGCGATTCCCGCGGCCTCGCGGCGCGCGCCAAGTACCTCGCGCAGTCGGTTGCCGGGATCGGCGCGGCGTATGCGCTGTACCACTTCCACCAGTCGCCCGACGAGACCTCGCTGTACGTGCCGTTCTTCAAGACGGTCGCGGTGCCGATGAGCGCGCTCGGGTTCGTCGCGCTCTCGTATTTCGTGATCGTCGGCAGCAGCAACGCGGTGAACCTGACCGACGGCCTCGACGGGCTCGCGATCATGCCGGCGGTGATGGTCGCCGCGGCGCTCGGGGTGTTCGCGTACGCGACCGGCAACTTCAAGTTCGCGAGCTATCTGCACATTCCGTACATCCCCGGCGTCGGCGAGGTGCTGGTGTTCAGCGCGACGCTGGTCGGCGCCGGCCTCGGCTTCCTGTGGTTCAACGCCTACCCGGCACAGGTGTTCATGGGCGACGTCGGCGCGCTCGCGATCGGCGCGAGCCTCGGCACCACCGCGGTGATCGTGCGGCAGGAGATCGTGCTGTTCGTGATGGGCGGCGTGTTCGTCCTCGAGACCGTCTCGGTGATGCTGCAGGTCGCCTCGTTCAAGCTGACCGGCAAGCGGCTGTTCCGGATGGCTCCGATCCATCATCACTTCGAACTGAAGGGCTGGGCGGAGCCCAAGGTGATCGTGCGTTTCTGGATCATCAGCTTCGTGCTGGTGCTGGCGGGATTGGCCACGTTGAAAATCCGATGAGCATCGTCGTGATCGGCCTCGGCAAGACGGGGGTCTCCTGCGTGCGCCACCTGGCGCGGCGCAACGTCGCGGTGCGCGTGACCGATTCGCGGCCCGCGCCACCGGGGCTTGCGGCGCTCGGCGACCTCGCGACGCGGGTGGAACTTCGCCTCGGCGGCTTCGACGAGTCCGTCCTCGACGGCGCGAGCCAGGTGCTCCTCTCGCCGGGCGTGTCGCCGCAGGAGCCGATCGTCGGCGCCGCGCGCCGCCTCGGGATCGAGGTCGTCGGCGACGTGGAGCTGTTCGCGCGCGAGGCGCGCGCGCCGACCATCGCCGTCACCGGCACCAACGGCAAGAGCACCGTCACGAGCTTGGTCGCGCACCTGGCCGCGGTCGCGGGCCGGCGCGTGCTCGCCGGCGGCAACCTCGGCGAACCGGCGCTCGACCTGCTCGCGCGGCCGGTGCCCGATCTCTATGTGCTCGAGCTGTCGAGCTTTCAGCTCGAGACGACCGAGTCGCTCGCGCCGTGCGCGGCGACGGTGCTCAACCTGAGCCCCGACCACCTCGACCGCTACGCGTCGCTCGAGGACTACGCGGCCGCGAAGGCGCGGATCTTCCGGCACGCCGCCGCGGCGGTGCTGAACGCGGACGATCCGCGCGTGCTCGCGATGCGGCCCGGGCGGGCGGCGGTCACGACGTTCTCGGTGCGGCGCGCCGACGCCGACTTCGCGCTCGCCGGCGACGTGCTCGTGCGCCGCGGCACGCCGCTGCTCGCGCAATCGCGGTTGAAGGTCGCGGGGCGGCACAACGTGGCGAACGCGCTCGCCGCGCTCGCGCTCGGCGAGGCGGCGGGTCTCGAACTCGACGCGATGACGCGCGCGCTCGAGAGCTTTGCCGGGCTGCCGCACCGGTCCGAGTGGATCGCGGACGTCGACGGGGTCCGCTACGTCGACGATTCGAAGGGCACCAACGTCGGGGCGACCCTCGCCGCGGTCGAGGGGAGCGACCGGCCGCTGGTGATGATCCTCGGCGGCGACGGCAAGGGGCAGCATTTCGCGCCGCTCGCGGCCGCGTTCCGCGGGCGGGTGAGGGCTGCGGTGCTGATCGGCCGGGATGCGCCGGCGATCGCCGCGGCGATCGGCTGCCTGTGTCCGATCGAACTCGCCGCGTCGATGCCCGAGGCGGTCGCCGCGGCCGCGCGGCTCGCGAGATCAGGCGACGCGGTGCTGCTGTCGCCGGCGTGCGCGAGCTTCGACATGTTCCGCGACTACGCGGCGCGTGGCGAGGCGTTCGCCGCCGCGGTCCGCGCGCTGCAGCGGGAGACCGCATGAGCGCCACGACCCTGACCCAGGGGCTGCGGATCCGTGACCGGATGCCCTTCGCGTGGGACCCGATCACGCTCGGCATCGCGGCCGCGCTGTTCCTGGTCGGCCTGATCATGGTCACGTCGGCCTCGATGTCGATCGCCGGGCGCGATTATGGCAATCCGTTCTATTTCCTCGAACGGCAGTTCGTCTACGGGTTCCTCGGGATCGGCTTCGCGTGGATCGTCACGCAGCTGCCGACGCGGCTGTGGGAGCGCTACAGCAGCGTGCTGCTGCTCGCCGGCCTCGCGGTGCTGCTGCTGGTGCTGATCCCGGGGATCGGGGCGAAGATCAACGGCTCGCGGCGCTGGCTGCGGCTCGGTCCCGGCAGCTTCCAGGTGTCCGAGCTCGCGCGGGTGCTGATCGTGAACTGGCTGTGCGGGTACTGCGTGCGCAAGCGTGCCGAGCTCGAGGAGACGTTGCTCGGGATCGCGAAGCCGATCGCGGTGATCGGCGTCGCCTCGGTGCTGCTGCTCGCGGAGCCGGATTTCGGCGCGACCACGGTGCTGTTCGTGACCGGACTCGCGGTGCTGTTCGTCGCCGGCGCGCGGCTGCGTTACGTGTTGCTGCTGCTCACGCTCGGCACGGCGGTGCTCGCGGTGCTCGCGCTGACCTCTGCCTACCGCCTGAAGCGGCTCACCGTGTTCCTGCATCCGTGGAACGACCCGTTCAACAGCGGCTTCCAGCTCACCCAGTCGCTGATCGCGTTCGGGCGCGGCTCGCTGTTCGGGGTCGGTCTCGGCAACAGCGTGCAGAAGCTCTTCTATCTGCCCGAAGCGCATACCGACTTCGTGTTCGCGGTGCTCGCCGAGGAACTCGGCCTCGTCGGCGTGTTCGGCGTGATCGCGTTGTTCGTCGCGCTCGTGTGGCGCGCGGTGGTGATCTCGCGGATGGCCGCGCGCGCCGGCCTGCTGTTCCAGGCGTACCTCGCGCTGTCCTTCGGGGTCTGGGTCGGCCTGCAGGCGGCGATCAACATGGGCGTCGACATGGGCGTGCTGCCGACCAAGGGGCTCACGCTGCCGTTGATCAGCTACGGCCGCAGCAGCCTGCTGGTCACGCTCGCGTGGATCGGCGTGCTGCTGCGGATCCATCACGAGGTCAAGTGCGCGTCGCGCGCGGCCGTGATGCGCCCGGTCGGGGGCGAACGATGATCGGCGGGCCCGTGCTGATCGCGGCCGGCGGCACCGGCGGGCACGTGTTCCCGGCGCTCGCGGTCGCGCGGGCGCTGCGCGAGCGCGGCGTCGCGGTCGTGTGGCTCGGCACCGCCGGCGGGATGGAGGCGCGCCTCGTGCCCGCGAACGGCTTTCCGATCGAATGGGTGCGCGTCGCCGGGATTCGCGGCAAGGGCGCGCTCGCGTGGCTGCTCGCGCCGCTGCGCCTCGTGCGGGCCGTCGCCGATGCGATCGTCGTGCTGCGCCGCCGCCGTCCGGACGTGGTCCTCGGCGCCGGCGGATTCGTCAGCGGCCCCGGCGGGATCGCCGCGTGGCTGCTGCGGATCCCGCTGCTGATCCATGAGCAGAACGCGGTCGCCGGGCTCACCAACCGCTGCCTGGCGCGGCTCGCGCGCGAGGTGCTCGAGGCGTTCCCGGGCAGTTTCGGCCCGGGCGTGCACGCCCGCTGCATCGGCAATCCGGTGCGCGCCGACATCGCCGCGATCGCACCGCCCGCCGAGCGTCTGGCCGGCCGCGCCGGGCGGGCCCGCCTGCTGGTGATCGGCGGCAGCCAGGGGGCGCGGCGCCTGAACGAGCTCGTGCCGGACGCGGTTGCCCGCCTCGCGCCCGCCGCGCGGCCCGAGATCCGGCATCAGACGGGCGCGCGCGACCTCGCGGCGACCCAGGCCGCCTACGCGCGCGCGGGCGTCGATGCCGTGACCCGCGCGTTCATCGACGACATGGCCGAGGCCTACGCCTGGGCGGACTTCGCGATCTGCCGCGCCGGCGCGCTGACGATCGCGGAGCTGCAGGCGGCCGGCCTCGGTGCGATCCTCGTGCCGTTCCCGGCGGCGGTGGACGACCACCAGACGCGCAACGCCGCGTTCCTGGTGCGCGCCGGCGCCGCGATGCTCGCCCCGGAGGCGGATCTCGACGCGGCGCGGCTGGCGCGCGCGATCGAAGCGCTCGCGACCGATCGCGCGCGGTGCCAGGCGATGGCCGAGGCCGCGCGCGCGGGCCGGGTCACGGACGCGGCGGCGACGCTCGCGGACCTGTGCATCGCCGCGGGGAGGGCGCGATGAGCGGCCGCATGCGGCGCATCCGGCGGATCCACTT
>JAKBCG010000100.1 GCA_021808035.1 Pseudomonadota bacterium | reverse complement strand
ATCGACGTGCTGCGGCCGAGGACCGTCGAGACGACCGCGCTCGGGGCCGCCTTCGCCGCGGGGCTCGCGGTCGGCTACTGGCGCAGCGGCGCGGATCTCGCGGCGGAGCTCACGATCGAGCGGCGGTTCACGCCGGCGATGACCGACGCGCGGCGGGCGACCCTGACCGCGGGCTGGAGGAAGGCGGTGGCTCGATCGCTCGGCTGGGTCGGCTGAACGCGCGCCGCGCCGGACCCTCAGATCACCCGCGACAAGCGCGGCGCGCCCGCGCCGGCGTTCTGGTACGCGTCGAACACCATCGCGACGTTGCGCATCAGCAATCGACCCCGCGGGGTCAACGCGATCCGGCGCCCGGCGCGCTCGACCAGTCCATCGCGCACCAGGGTCT
Source organism: Pseudomonadota bacterium (assembly GCA_021808035.1). Taxonomy (GTDB): domain Bacteria; phylum Pseudomonadota; class Gammaproteobacteria; order Steroidobacterales; family Steroidobacteraceae; genus Bog-1198. The sequence goes on along the minus strand of JAKBCG010000100.1, from coordinate 7,820 downwards.
CGAGCCGATCGAGCGCCTCCCCGAAATAGGCATCGAAGTCGATTCCGAAACGCCGTTCGACCGCATCGACCTCGATCACGTTGTCGCACATGATCCGATGGATCACGTCGCGTCTCACGACGTCGTCGTCGGTCATCACGACGCCGCGCTGGATCGGGAGGTGTCCTTCGTCGAGCATCGCCGAATACTGCGCGATCGTCTTCTGGTTCTGCACGTACAGCCGGCCGACCTGACCGATCGCGCTGACCCCGAGGCTCACGAGATCACGGCTCGCGTGCGTCGTGTACCCCTGGAAGGTGCGATGCATCGTGCCGTTCGCGTGCGCCCGCGCAAGCGAGTCCTCGGGCAGCGCGAAATGATCCATCCCGATGTACCGGTAGCCGGCGTCGGTCAGCGTGTCGATCGCGAGCTTCAGCAGTTCGAGCCGCATCGACGGCCCGGGCAGGTCCTGCGCGACGATCTTGCGTTGCGCCTTGAAGGTCGTCGGCATGTGGGCGTACCCGTACACCGCGAGCCGGTCCGGCCGCTGCGCGACGACCGCGGCGAGGGTCGCCGCGAAGGTCCGCGGCGTCTGCTTAGGCAGCCCGTAGATCAGGTCGAAGTTCAGCGACTGCAGTCCGAGTCCGCGCGCGGCGTCGACCAGCCGCGTGACGGTGTCGATCGGCTGGTAACGGTTGATCGCGCGCTGGACCTCGGGATCGTAGTCCTGGACCCCGAGGCTCATGCGGTTGAAGCCGAGCCCGACCAGGGCCTCGAGACGCGCAGGGTCGACCGTGCGCGGATCGATTTCGATCGAGTAGTCGCGGGTCGGCGACCGCGTCAAGCGGAAGTGGCGCTCGATCCCGTCCAACACCGACGCGAGCCGGTCCTGGCTCAGGAACGTCGGCGTGCCCCCGCCGAAGTGCAGTTGTTCGACTTCGCGCGCCCGGTCGAAATAGCCGCTGCGCAGTTCGATCTCACGCGCGAGCCGCCGCAGGTAGGCGTCCGCCTGGTCCATCTGGCGGGTCACGATCTTGTTGCAACCGCAATAGAAGCAGGGGCTCTGACAGAACGGAATGTGCACGTACAGCGACAGCGGCGCCTTCGCGAGCGCGCCCGGGCTGGTCGCGGCGGCCTCGCGATAGGCGGTGAGCCCGATGCGGTCGTGGAATTGAACCGCGGTCGGATACGAGGTGTAACGCGGTCCCTCGCGATCGTAACGCCGCATCAAATCGTCGTCGAACAATACGTCGGTCGTCATGCCGGCCGCCTCCCGAGAGGAATCCCGCGGATACCGGCTCATTGTACGGCGCGCGACCCGGGCCGTCTGCGGGAGACTACCTACCGGGCTCCGGTACGCCCCGTATGGGCCCGCAGCGGCCGGGTCGTCTACGATTCAGCCGGGTTGCGGTATCCCGCGGAGGATCGTCGGACATGGTCGAGATGGTACGGGGAGCGATCACGCTCGCGCTGATGGTGGGTTTCGTCGTCTACGCCTCGAGCCGGGCGGGCAGGGCGCGCTGAGGCGCCGGCGCGCGCGACCCGCCGGCGATCGGGCGCGCCGGGGTCACTCGGCGATCATCATGTGGAGCTTGACCAGGTGCGCGACCGAACGCGCACCCATCTTCTCCATGACCTTCGCACGGTGGATCTCGACCGTCCGCTCGCTCAGGCCGAGGTCGATCGCGATCACCTTGTTCGCGCCGCCTTCGACCACCAGGTCCATGACCTGGCGTTCCCGCGGCGTCAGGCTCTCCAGGCGTTTCAACACGTCCGCGCGGCGCGCGAGGCCTTGCCGGCTCTCCGCGTCGTGGCGCAACGCATGGTTGACCTTGTCGAGCAGGTCCTGCTCGCGGAACGGCTTCTGGATGAACTCGAAGGCGCCGGACTTCATCGCCTGCACCGCCATCGGCACGTCGCCGTGGCCGGTGATGAAGATCACCGGCAGCATGCAGCCGGTCTGGTTCAGCTGCTGCTGCAGTTCGAGGCCGCTCATCTCGGGCATGCGAATGTCGAGCACGAGACAGCCGGCGGCGTCGGGTTTCAGGTTCGCGAGGAACTCGCTCGGACGGGCGTAGGCGCGAGTGTCGAAGCCGACCGTGCCGAGCAGCAGCGTCAGCGCGCGCCGCATGCCGTCATCGTCGTCGACCACGTAGATCGTGCCCTTCGTCGCCGGCGGCTCGCTGGGTTTCGTCATCCGATCACCTCGTCAATTGACCACGGCCGGCAGGCGGAACCAGAACCGGCTCCCGCTCGGGGGCCGCGACTCGAATCCTATCGTACCTTCGTGCGCCTCGATGATCGCGCGGCTCGACGCGAGACCGAGACCGGTGCCGCGGGCCTTGGTCGTGAAGAACGGGCGGAACAGTTGATCACGGATCTCCGGGGCGATGCCGGCGCCGGTATCGTATACGCTGGTCTCGACCGCGTAGCGGTCGCCGCTGGTCGCGATCCGCACCTGCGGACGCGCCTCCGTGGCCCGCTCGGCCGACGCATCGAACGCGTTCTGAACCAGCGCGAACAGCACGTGCTGGACCTTCAGCCGGTCGATCGGCACCTCGGGCAGGTCGGCCGGCGTCGCCTCGATCTCGAGAGCCCCGTGCGCGCGCAGCGCGAGCATCTCGAGCACCGGCCGCAATTCAGCGATCACGTCCGGCATCCGACAGGTCTCGCGGGTGGTCGGTTCGTACTCGAACAGGCTCCGGATCCGCCGGATCCCCTCGCCGGCGCCGAGCGCCTCGTGGCTGATCTGCCGGAACACGTCGGTCGCCGGCGCGACCAGCGGGTCGGGGCGGTTCAGCATCCGCTCGCCGGCCTGCGCGAAGGTGGCGATCGCCCCGAGCGGCTGATTGAGTTCATGGGCGATCCCGCTCGCCATTTCGGCGAGCGCCGAGATCCGCGCGATCTCCATCAGCTGGTTGAGGATCGCGCCCGGTTCCGGCGCGGCCGATTTGTCGTTCATCAATCCACCCTGCGCGTTGCAATGCGAGCCACGGGGCGGCGGCATCAGGCGCCGGCACCCCGCGGATCGATCCTCTCTTTACATTCTCAGCCAACCCTGGGATCCGAGAGTGCCGAATTTCTCGGCGCAACGCAGTTGCGGTTTCCCCGCATCGGGTTGCGCCGGGCCCTTAGGCCGCCCCCGGCTCGGCGAGAGATCGGGTAGACTGCCGACCTGGCCCGGGACCGTCCGGGCTCGAGCCCGGCGGCCCTGCAGCGGACGCGATGAGCCCATGAGTGACGTAGCCGCACTGTCACAACAACTGTTGCATTGCAGCCCCGATGCGCTGGTCGCCGTGGACGCGCGCGGCCGGATCCGGTTCGCCAACGACACGGTGCGCATCGTGTTCGGCCATGTCCCCGATGACTTGATCGGCCAGCCGATCGACGTGCTGCTGCCGGAACGATTCCGTGCGCGCCACGCGGCTCATCTCGCCGAGTTCCACGAGGCCCCCCAGAGCCGGGAGATGGGCAGCCGGGTCGCCGATCTGTATGCGCGCCGCGCGGACGGCTCGGAGTTCCCGGTGGGGATCCGGCTCGCGCCGTTCGAATGGCAGGGGGAGCGGTTCGTCGCGGCTGCGATCCGCGACGCGACCGAGCGACGGGCGGTTCGCGACGCGCTGGTCGCCGCCCGCGCGGAGGCCGAGCGCGCGAACTCGGCGAAGAGCCGGTTCCTCGCGACCGCGAGCCACGACCTTCGCCAACCGATGCAAACGATCCGGCTGTTGAACGCCGCGATGCGCCGGCTGGCATCCGGCTGCCCGGACATCATCGAGCTGTTGCATCGCGAGGAACTGGCGATCGAGGGCGCGACCCGGCTGCTGGATGGACTGCTCGACGTGAGTCGCCTCGAGTCGGGCGCGATCCAGCCGCAGCTCGACGAGGTGCCGCTTGCCGCGGTGTTCGCCGACCTGCAGCGCGAATTCGACTCCGTCGCGACCGCGAAGGCGCTGCGTCTCGAGTTCGCCGAGATCGGCGTGACGCTGTCGACGGATCGGCTGCTGTTCACGCAGCTGCTGCAGAACCTGATCGGCAATGCGCTGAAATATACCGAGCGGGGCGCGATCCGGGTCACCGCGCGGCTCGACGCCGAACATCTCGAGATCGGTGTCGAGGACACCGGGATCGGAATCCCGGCCGACAAGCTCGAGCGCATCTTCGACGAGTACTACCAGGTCGATCGGGTGGGCGCGCCGCGTCTTGGTGTCGGGCTCGGGCTCGCGATCGTCCGCGAGGTGTCCCGGATCCTCGGGTATCCCGTCACCGTGCGCTCGACGGTCGGCGAGGGGACGCGCGTCGTGGTGCGGGTACCGCGCCAGGCGCTGCGCCCGGACCGCTCGAACACCGCGCATGCCGCCGCGCCGATCGCGGGCGGCGCCGCGCGCGGCCGCCTGGTACTCGTCGAGGACAACCCGTCGGTACGCAGCGCGACCGAGCTCTACCTGACGGTCGCGGGCCATTCGGTGCTCGGCGCCGCCTCGCCCGGCGAAGCGCTCGCGCTCGCGCCGCAGCTGCGTCCGGGCGACCTGTTGCTCGCCGATTATCGGCTCGGGACCGACATGACCGGAATCGATCTGCTGCATCGCTTGCGCGAGACGCTCGGCTGGGAACTGCCCGCGGTCCTGCTGAGCGGCGATCTCGACTCGCTGCTCCGGGTCGTGAAGGCGCCGATCCCCGCGTGCCGGTTCCTGGGCAAGCCGGTGGACACCGGCGCGCTGACCGCGGCGATCGCCGAACTCGGCGACGCCCTGGTGGCGGCGGACGGTACCGGCGGATGACGCGCGGCGCGGCTCAGGCGGTCTCGACGGCGGCGAGCTCGAACAACCAGTCCCGGAACGCCCCGACCTCGCGGCGCACGCGGCGCGGCCGTTCGGGCACGACGACGAAATACGAACGGCGGTCGCGAAATTCCCGGTCGATGGCCGTGACGAGCCGCCCGGTGCGCAGGTACGGCGCCGCGAAGATCCGGTGCGCGAGCGCGCAGCCCATGCCGTTCGCGGCGAGTTCGAGCGCGGCGACCGAGGTGTCCACGGTCGGCCCGCGATGCGTCTGCGCGCCGCGCAGCCCGAGCTCGCGGTGCGCGCTCAGCCAGTGATCCTCGTACCCCATGATGTGGATCGGATGACGCGCGAGCAGCGCGACCGCGGCGGCCTCGTCGGTTGCGCCGCGCCGCAGCTTCGGGCTGCAGACCGCGAGGATGGCCTGATTCAGGAAGCGCTCGGAGCGATAGCCGAGCCAGTGGCCGTCGCCGTAGCGGATCTCGAGGTCGGTGGACTCGTCGGGTGCGGCGTTGTCCCAGATCACCGAGCACAGCCGCACGTCGATCGCGGGATGCGCCGCGATGAACGACGGCAAGTGCGGGGCGAGCCACAGCGCGGCGAGGCTCACCGGCGCGTGCACGGTGATCTGGGCGCGCGCGTCCCCGCCGAACAGGCCGAGCGTCGAGTCCGCGAGCTCCTCGAACGCCTTGCGCACCGGCGGCAGGTACGCCACCCCCATCGGCGTCAAGCGCACGCCGCGCGGGAGCCGCTCGAACAGCGCGAACCCGAGGTGCCGCTCGAGCGCGCGGATCTGGTAGCTGATCGCGCCGGAGGTGAGGTTCAGCTCCGCCGCGGCGGCGCTGAAGCTCGAGGTCCGTGCGGCGGCCTCGAACGCCCGCAGCCAGGTCAAGGTCGGCAAGCCGACCAGCGGTTTGGTTCGATCCAAGGGGGGAGCACCCGAAAAAAACCGGGTCTAAGGTATCAAAATTTTCGTTTGTATGCCGGACAAGGCTCAATTTATCGTCGTCAACCGCCATCGGGAGCGCGCCTCATCGCATGAAAACACACGCACAGATCGTCATCGTCGGCGGCGGCATCATGGGTGCCAGCCTCGCCTATCACCTCGCGCTCGAAGGGGTGACCGACACCGTGATCGTCGAGAAGCACGAGTTGACCTCCGGCTCGACCTGGCATGCCGCCGGTCAGTGCCCGAGCATCACCGGCAGCTACAACCTCGCGAAGATCCACGCCTACAGCAATCAACTCTATCCGCGTCTCGAGGCATTGACCGGACAGTACGTGAGCTGGCACGGCAGCGGCGGGCTGCGCCTGGCGACCAACGCCGCCGAGCTCGCGTGGCTGAAGCGGGTGCTGGGATACGCGCGCAACATCGGCTTCCGGATGGACATCGTCGGGCTCGACGAGATCAAGCGATTGAACCCGTACCTCACGACCGACGGGGTGATCGCGGCGGCGTGGACCCAGGACGACGGCCACGGCGATCCCGCCGGGATCTGCAACGCGCTTGCGAAAGGCGCGCGTGACCTCGGCGTCACGGTCCTGCGTCACAACCGGGTCACCGGAATCAGCCGGCGCGCGAGCGGGGAGTGGGAAGTCGCGACCGAGCAAGGACCGATCGTCGCGGAGATCGTCGTGAACGCCGCCGGCTGCTATGCGCGGCAGGTCGCCGCGATGGTCGGTGCCGACGCGCCGATCACGAACATGCAGCATCACTACGTCGTGACCCATCCGATCAAGGCGTTCGCGGAGAGCGGCTTCGAGATCCCGGTGATGCGCGATTCCTACGCGTCCGGATATTTCCGGCAGGAACAGAAATCAGGACTGATCGGCGTGTACGAGCACAGCGATCTGCGCGAGGCCTGGGCGCCGCAGGGTCATCCGGCCTGGGAGGCATCGAACGAGCTGTTCCCGGACGACCTCGACCGGATCGGGCCCTGGCTCGAGCGGGCGATCGAGCGGATGCCGATCTTCGGCGACGCCGGGATCCGCCGGGTGATCAACGGCGCGATCCCGCACACCCCCGACGGCGCGCCGCTCCTCGGGCCGGTCGCCGGGCTCAGGAATTTCTGGGACTGCTGCGGCACCTCGTTCGGGATCGCGCAGGGCGGCGGCTGCGGCAAGTATCTCGCGCAGTGGATGGTGCATGGGGATGCCGAGATCAACATGACCGAGTTCGATCCGCGCCGCTTCGGCGGGTTCGCGGACGCGGCGTACGTGCGCGCGAAGGTGTTCCTCGACTATCGGACGACCTTCACGACGCGCCTTCCCGGGGAGGAGGAGCCGGACGGACGGCCGCGCAAGGTCAGCCCCCTGTACGCCAAGCTCGCGAGCCACGGCTGCGTCTACACCGAGACGTTCGGCTGGGAGCGGCCGAAGTGGTTCTCCCTCGACGGCCGCGTGGAACAGCCGGGCTACGCGCGCAACAACGTGTTCGACGTCGTCCACGACGAGGTCGCGGCGGTGCACGAGCGCGTCGGCGTGCTCGACCTCAGCGGTTTCGCGAAGTTCGAGATCACCGGGCCGGACGCCGAGGCGTTCCTGAACCGCGTGTGCGCGAATCGGATGCCGCGCAAGACCGGCGGCATCGCGCTCGTGCATCCGTTGTCGCCCGGTGGACGGATCGCCGGCGAGATGACCGTGAGCCGTCTCGCCGACGACCGCTTCTACGCGTTGTCGGCCGCCGCCGCGGAGCTGCGTGATCTCGACCTGCTGACCCAGAGTCTTCGATCCGGCGAGCGCGTCGCGGTCGCGAACGTGACCGCCGACTACGGCGTCCTCGTGTTGTCCGGACCGCGATCGAGGGAACTGCTCGCGGCGCTCACCGACGCGGACCTGTCGAACGCCGGCTTCCGCTGGTTGTCGGCGCGCGAGATCACGGTCGCCGGCCGCCCGGTGCGCGCACTCAGGGTCAGTTACGTCGGCGAACTCGGCTGGGAGCTGCACGCGCCGATGGATTCGATCACGACGATCTACGACGCGCTCTGGGACGCGGGCCAGCGATCGGGCATCGCCGACTACGGCCTGTACGCGGTCAACACGATGCGGATCGAGAAGGGCTAC
>JAKBCG010000099.1:939-8234 GCA_021808035.1 Pseudomonadota bacterium | reverse complement strand
TGTACTTCGTCCGCGACCGGTGGTACCGGGACGTGTACGAACCGGCCCGGCGCGACTATGACGAGCGCGAGCAGCGCGATCGTCGCTACCGCGAGGATCACGGTGGCCGTTGGGATCGACACGATCGGGGTGAGCATCGGGGCTGGGATCGACGCGATTGGCGTCGGCATGGCGACGATCACGGCGATCGACACGGCGACGGCGGCCGCTGAGACGCCGCCGCGGCGGGCGGACCGGCGAGGGTGCCGGTCCGCATTGCCGCGAGCGGTGCCCCCGGTTACGATCCTGGTGCGTCGGCGAGTCGGCGCGGCTCGCGAGTGCGGGATCATGGCTGGAGGCATTCATTGGGAAAATCGGAACAGGGTCGACTCGGCGGCCGGTTGATCGAGCGTCGGTCGATCGATTACGTGCCGCTCGCCGAGCGGCACGGCAAGGTCTGGCATCTTTGGCCCGTCTGGTTCGCGGGCGACGCGCACCTGGCGACGGTCGCGACCGGGGTCGTCGGTGTCGCGCTCGGCGGCAACCTGGTCTGGATGACGGTGGCGGTCGTGCTTGGATCCGCGCTCGGCACCTTCTTCATGGCCTTTCACTCGACCCAGGGCCCGCAGCTCGGGTTGCCGCAGATGATCCAGTCGCGGCCGCAGTTCGGTTATGTCGGTGCGCTGCTCGTCTGGGGGGTCGCGCTGATCGCCTACATCGGCTACAACGCGTTCAATCAGATCCTCGCCGCACAGACGGTCCACAGCCTCTACGGCGGCGCCGCCGCGCCTACGATGATCGGCTTCACCGCGCTGTCGGTATTCTTCGCGGTCGTCGGCTACGATTTGATCCATGTCGCGCAGCGCCTGATCGCCTATACGCTGATCGTCGCGCTGCTGGTGTTCACGGTCGCCGTGTCCCTGCACGCGCGCTTCGACGCGAACGAGCTCGACTGGCGTCAGTTCGTCGCGGTGCCGTTCCTCGCGCAGGTGTTCGCTGCGGCGTCCTACCAGGTCTCCTGGTCGATCTACGTGTCCGACTACTCGCGCTATCTGCCGCGTGACGTCGGCGTGACCGCGTCCTTCTGGTGGACCTACCTCGGCGCGTTCATCGGCGGCACCTGGACGATGCTCGTCGGCACCGTCGCGGCGGCTGCGTTCCCGCACCTCGAGGTGGTGGCGGCTTTGCGCGCGGCGGCCGACGCGGTGCTGCCCCACTTCGGCAAGCCGCTGTTGATCTGCTCGCTCCTGGGACTGGTCACGATCACTTCGCTGAACTTCTACGGCGCCTCGCTCACCCTGATGAGCGTCGCGGACTCGCTCGCCGCGGTGAAGCCGTCGCTCGGCAAGCGATTGTTCGCGCTCGCCGTGTCCGCGGTCGCCGCGACGAGCCTCGCGCTCGCCGCGTCGCGCGACTTCGTCACGCAGTTCGGCGAGTTCCTCGCGATCCTGCTGTACCTGTTCACGCCATGGACCGCGATCAACCTCGTCGATTTCTACTGGGTGCGCAAGGGCCACTACTCGGTGCGGGAGATCTTCAATCCGCACGGCATGTACGGCCGCTGGAACTGGCGCGGGCTCACCGCGTACTTCGTCGGATTCGTCGCGATGGTTCCGTTCTTCAGCACGGACCTGTACAAGGGGCCGATCGCGCGCGCGCTCGGTGGCGCAGACGTCGCGATGCTGGTCGGGCTGCCGGTGTCCGCGCTCGTCTACGTGTGGGCGTGCCGTTCTCTCGACCTGGACAAGGACCGGGCGGAGGCGAAGCGCGCCGACATCGGTCTCGATCCGGTCCCGGCGCCGATGTCCGGGCGGGCGCCGACCGCCGCCGTGGTCGCGCCTGAGGCGCTGTGAGCGCGTTCCGCGCGGACTGAGCCGGTCAGCGGCGCTCCTCGAGGAAGCGGGTGATCACCGCGGCGACCTTGCGCGGCTGCTCCCAGAAAGGGTTGTGGCCCAGGCCCTGGAAGATCTTCACTTGCGCGTGCGGCAGGCCGGCCATCAACGATGCGCGGTCCTCGGGTCCCATGATCGGATCCTTGCTGCCCCAGATCAGCAAGGTGGGCGCCTTCAAGCGGGGCAGCATCGTGCGCAGGTCCGGATTCGTGAGCGCCTGGTCGAGCACCGCGAGCCAGACGCGCAGCGGGATCCTGGCGGCGTCCTCCCGTTCGCGCCGGATGAACTCCCGGTTGACCGGCGTCGGCGAACTCCACCACTCCCGCATGAACGGCGAGTCGGCCTGCAACGGCGCCTTCTGCGCGCGGATCTGTGCGGCGAAGTCGAACTGCCGCTGGCTGGCCGGTTCGCACGGGTTGCGGCCGCCGGTCGAGGAGATCAACACGACGCGGTTCGTGCGCTGCGGCCAGGTCTCGGCGAATCGTTGCGCGACCAGCGAACCGAGCGAGTGACCGACGATGTCGGCCTTGCGCACGTGCAACTGGTCGAGCAACAGCTTGATGTCATAGGCGAAGTCATAGAGGTCGTAACAGCAATCGGGCTTGCTGGACTGACCGTGGCCGCGCAGGTCGACGAGGATCAGCCGGAAGCGCTTCGGCAGGTACGGCAGCATCGGAACCCAATCCCGGGCACTGTCGGTGTAGCCGTGGATCAACACCACGGGTGTGCCCCGCGGATCGCCCATTTGCAGGTACGCGAGCCTGATCCCGTCCGGCAGCGACGCTTTTTTCTTCATCGCCTCGAAGGCGTCGAGGTTGATCTTCAGCGGCGGGCCCTCGGCCCCCGCGGCGGCCGGTGTGGCCGCGGGCGTGGTTGCGGTTGCGGGCGCGGCCGTCGTCGCGCGGGCAAACGCGGGCAGCGCGAGCATGAAGATAAGGAATCCGGCGAGGCGGCGCGGGGGGCGGGTGGGTCGTGCGTTCATCGCCGGATGATAGCGCAACTCGTCGCGGGAGTCGGCCGCGCCCGGGCGGGGCTTGCGGAAACTCAGTTCTTCAGCCGGTATCCGGTCCGGAAGATCCACGCGACGACCGCGGCGCAGGCCGCGAGGAAGCCGAGCGTGAACGCGATGCTGGTTCCGATCCCGACGTCGGTCGCTCCGTAGAAGCTCCAGCGGAACGCGTTGATCAGGTAGACGACCGGGTTGAACAGGCTCAACGTGCGCCACGGGCGGGGCAACATGTCGATCGAATAGAATGCGCCGCCGAGGAAGGTCAGCGGCGTCATGATCAGGGCCGGAATGATCTGGATCTGTTCCCATCCCTTTGCCCAGATGCCCACGATGAATCCGAACAGGCTGAACGTCGCCGCGGTGAGCAGCAGCAGCACGACCATCGCGACCGGGTGCAGGATGCGGATCGGGACGAACAACGCCGACGTGCCGAGAATGATGGAGCCGATCGCGACCGACTTCGTCGCGGCCGCGCCGACGTAGCCGAGCACGGTTTCGAGCGGCGAGACCGGTGCGGACAGCAGCTCGAAGATCGTTCCGGTGAACTTCGGATAGAAGATTCCGAAGGATGCGTTCGCGATGCTCTCGGTGAACAGGGTGAGCATCATCAGGCCCGGCACGATGAACGCGCCGTAGGGCACGCCGCCGACGCTGTGCATCCGCGCGCCGATCGCCGAGCCGAAGACGATGAAGTAGAGCGAGGTGGTGATCACCGGCGTCACGAGCGACTGGATCAGGGTCCGGGCCGCGCGCGCGAGCTCGAACCGGTAGATCGCGAGCACGCCGTGGCGGTTGAAGCGCGGCGGGACGAACGGCGCCGGGCGGTGCAGCGGCGCGCTCACGAGCGCCGACTCACGAGCTTCACGAAGATCTCCTCCAGCGAGGATTGTCGGGTCTGCATGTCGGTGATCTCGATCGACAGGTCGGTCAGGCGGCGCAGCAGCGCCGACACGTCGATCGTCCGAGTCGCGTCGTAAGTGAATACGAGCTCGTCGCCCCGGTCTCGCAGCTGCAGACCGAGGTCCGCGAGCCCGGCGGGAATCGCGTCGAGCGGCCGGCGCAGCATCAGCCGCAGCTGGCGCTCGCCGAGCTGGTCGATCAACGTGCGCTTGTCCTCGACGAGGATCAGGGAGCCTCGATCGAGCACGCCGATCCGGTCCGCCATCTGCTCGGCTTCCTCGATGTAGTGGGTCGTGAGCACGATCGTGACGCCCTGGTCCCGGAGCCGGCGCACCAGGGCCCACATGTCGCGGCGCAGCTCGACGTCGACGCCGGCGGTCGGCTCGTCGAGGAACAGGATCTGCGGCTCGTGGGCGAGCGCCTTCGCGATCATTACCCGGCGCTTCATCCCGCCGGACAGCGTCATGATCCGGGCGTCGCGCTTGTCGGCGAGCGACAGCGCGTCGAGGAGCGATTCGAGGAACCGGGGATTCGGCGCCCGGCCGTACAGCCCCCGGCTGAACTTCACGGTCGCCCACACCGACTCGTAGTTGTCGGTCGCGAGTTCCTGCGGTACGAGCCCGATCGCCGTGCGCGCGGCGCGGTACTCGCGCACGACGTCCCGACCGGCGGCGAGCACCCGCCCCTCGGTCGGCGTGACGATTCCGCAGACGATGTTGATCAAGGTGCTCTTGCCCGCGCCGTTCGGGCCGAGCAGCGCGAAGATCTCGCCTGGGCGGACCTCGAGATCGATTCCATGCAGCGCCACATGCCCGGAGTCGTAGCGCTTGACGAGCCGCTGGATCGAGATCGCGGGCTGCATCGCGGCGGGCGTCGCGCGGAAGACCGCGGGCCTCAGGGCTTCGCCAGGCGCTCGAGTATCGCGCGCGTGTAGTCGGCGGTGCCGCTGTGGCCGCCGAAGTCGGCGGTTCGCACGACATCGACGTTCAGCGTCGCGTCGATCGCGTCGCGCAGCCGCTGGGCCTGCGCCCCGAGCCGACAATGGTCGAGCATCATCGCCGCGGCGAGCATCAATGCGGTCGGATTCGCGACGCCCTTGCCGGCGATGTCCGGGGCGGAACCGTGCACCGCCTCGAAGATCGCCGCGTCGGCGCCGATGTTGGCGCCGGGCGTCGCGCCGAGCCCGCCGACGAGCCCGGCGACGAGGTCGGAGAGGATGTCGCCGAACAGGTTCGTGGTGACGAGCACGTCGAATTGCCACGGGTTCTGCACCAGTTTCATCGCGCAGGCGTCGACGATCACGGAATCCAGCACGAACCGGCCCTGGTAGCGCCGCTGGTACAGGTCGAGCCCGGTCTCGAGGAAGATGCCGGTGAGCGCCTTCATGATGTTCGCCTTGTGCACGATCGTGACCTTCTTGCGGCCCGCCGCGATCGCGTGATCGAACGCGAATTCCAGGAGCTTGCGCGATCCCTGACGGGTGTTCACCCCGGTCGCGATCGCGACCGCGTGCGGATCGTCGGCGATCGGGATGAAGTGCTCGTGACCGATGTACAGGCCCTCGAGGTTCTCCCGGACGACGATCAGGTCGACCGCGTCGAAGCGGCCGCCCGGGATCAGCGTCCGCGCGGGCCGCAAATTCGCATACAGCTTGAATTCCTCGCGCAGGCGCACGTTCGAGGAGCGGTAGCCCCCGCCCGAGGGGGTCTCGAGCGGACCCTTGAGCGCGAGGCGCGTGCGTCTGATGCTCTCGAGCGTGCGCGCGGGCAGGGGATCGCCCGCGGTACGGATGCCTTCCAGGCCGGCCACTTGGATGTCCCACCGGAACGGCGCGCCGACCGCGTCCAGGATCCTGACGGTCGATTCGACGATTTCGGGTCCAATCCCGTCTCCGGGGATCAGGGTCGCTGCGAGGGTCGCGGGCATGGGTGATCGGTCTCGGCGGAGCTAAAACGTCTTAGGATACGCAAATCGCCCTCGTTCGGGCAGTGCGGCGCGGCGGCGCACCGCAGCGAGGCACGCCCGAACCCGGATACTGCGATGCCGCAATTCGGCCCGCGAAAATGATAAATATTGCTATTTTCAAGCGGTTGCCGATTGTGTATACTTCGCCGCGGTTGGTGAATATCTATTTGTACAGTGGCTGGTCGGCGGGCGTCATCGACGTCCCGTCTGGTCATCACCCACAAAGCAGGTCTCCTCGACCGAGGTGGCGGGTGTTCCGAGTGCGCCGAAACGGCTCTCCGGACGTTCCGCCGATAGTCTTTCCAAAGTGTTAGGGTTCTTTTCAATGACGAAGATGTATGTAGGCAATCTCCCGTTCTCGATGGACGAAGCCGCGGTCCGTGGGCTCTTCGAGAAGCACGGTCCGGTCCAATCCGTCGCGCTGATCAACGATCGCGAGACCGGTCGTCCGCGCGGATTCGGTTTCGTCGAGATGGCGAGCGCCGATGCGGCACGTGCGATGCAAGCGTTGAACGGCCAGGAATTCCAGGGCCGCGTGCTGAAGGTAAACGAGGCGCAGGAGCGTTCCGGCGGTGGCGGTGGCGGCGGTTCCCGCGATCGCGGTCCCAAGCGCTGGTAGAGACCTGCGGGAACCGTCAGGTTCCCTGAAGAACCGGGATCGCTGACCGCGCTCCCGGTTTTTTTTTTGCCGGCGCGGGGTCGATTCCGGCGCGCGCGGGGTTTACCGCGCGACCGCCGCGCACTATACTTTGTTTGTTCGGCGGGAACGGATGGCGGATGGGCGCCACGTGCCCGCGAGCGGCCTCCCGGGGGCCGTTCGAATGAACGCGCTTTGGCGGAAAAAGCCCCGACGACGGGGCTTTTTCATTACAGGGGGCCGATGGTCCCCTTTTTTGTCCGCGAAGGGATCTGGACGATGCGCAACGAGTTGATGCGCTTGCTGGAGCCAGCGGTCGCCGCGCTGCATTTCGAACTGGTCGACGTCGAGTTCGCGCGCGCCGGGCGCGGCGGGGTGCTGCGCGTGTTCATCGATCGCGACGTGCGCGACGGCGCCGCGGTCACGGTGGACGATTGCGCGGGCGTGAGCCGCGCGGTCAGCGAGGTGCTGGATCGCGCCGACCCGATTCCGGGGCAGTACACCCTCGAGGTGTCTTCGCCCGGTGCGGATCGGGTGCTGCGCACGCCGGCGCATTTCGAACGCTTCGTCGGCGAGCGCGTGTCCGTCGAGCTGAAGTTGCCGCTCGATGGGCGTCGGCGCTTCGTCGGCGTGTTGCGCGGCGCCGGCAACGACGCGATCGAGGTCGATGTCGACGGGCGCGAGGTCGTGTTGCCGTTCGATCGGATACAGAAGGCGAGACTGCGGCCGGTTTGAGCGCGCGGGTGTCGCCGGCGCGAGCGATGGGCCGTACTGATGCAGGAGTCTGGACGAGCATGAACAAAGAGATCTTGATGGCCGTCGACGCGGTCTCCAACGAGAAGGGTGTCGACAAGGAAGTCATCTTCGAAGCGCTCGAGGCCGCGCTCGCGTCGGCCGCCCGCAAGAAGCACGG
>JAKBCG010000099.1:0-929 GCA_021808035.1 Pseudomonadota bacterium | reverse complement strand
TCCGGGTCGCGATCAATCGCAAGACCGGAGATTACGACACGTTCCGTCGCTGGAAGGTGTTCGCGGACGATTCGACCGAACTCGAGGTGCCGGAGCGCGAGCTGCGGCTCGACGACGCGCGCGATCTGGACGCCGACGTGGCTCCCGGCGGCTTCGTCGAGCAGCCGATGGAATCGGTCCCGTTCGGCCGGATCCTCGCACAGACCGCGAAACAGGTGATCGTGCAGAAGGTTCGCGAGGCCGAGCGCGCCCAGGTCGTCGACGCGTACCGCGATCGCGCCGGCTCGCTGGTCAGCGGGATCGTGAAGCGCGTCGACCGCAACGGCGTGTTCGTCGACCTGGGATCCAACGCGGAAGGGTTCATCCCGCGCGAGGAGATGATCCCGCGCGAACCCGTGCGTTCCCAGGACCGTATCAAGGCCTACCTGAAGGAGGTCCGTTCGGAGCCGCGCGGGCCTCAGCTGTTCATGTCGCGCACCGCGCCGGAGTTCCTCGTCGAGCTGTTCAAGCTCGAGGTCCCGGAAGTCGGTCAGGGCCTGATCAACATCCTGGCGGCGGCGCGCGATCCCGGCGTGCGTGCGAAGATCGCGGTACGCAGCAACGATCCGCGCATCGATCCGGTCGGCGCGTGCGTCGGCATGCGCGGATCGCGCGTGCAGGCGGTATCCAACGAGATCGCCGGCGAGCGCGTCGACATCATTCCGTTCGACGACAATGCGGCGCAGTTCGTGATCAATGCGATGGCGCCGGCCGAGGTCACCTCGATCGTCGTCGACGAGGACTCGCACGCGATGGACATCGCGGTCGCCGAGGACAAGCTGTCGCAGGCGATCGGCCGCGGCGGGCAGAACATCCGCCTCGCGAGCCAGCTCACCGGCTGGGAGCTCAACGTGATGAGCGAATCGCAGGCCGAGGCGAAGAGCGAGTCC
>JAKBCG010000098.1 GCA_021808035.1 Pseudomonadota bacterium | reverse complement strand
TCCTGTCGGTGTGGAACCTCGCGGTCGCGGCGTTCAGCCGCGGGCTGCCGCCGGCGTTCGCGGCCCGCGTGCTCGGCGTGCTCGGGTTGGTGAGCACGGGTTTCGTGCTGTTCACGTTGTGGACCTCGAATCCGTTCACGCGGCTGATCCCGGCGGCGCCGAACGGCGCGAGCCTCAATCCGATCCTGCAGGACCCCGCGCTCGCGATCCATCCGCCGATGCTCTACACCGGGTACGTCGGGTTCTCGGTCGCGTTCGCATTCGCGGTCGCCGCGATGATCGAGGGGCGTCTCGACCAGTCCTGGGCGAAATGGACCCGGCCGTGGACGATCGCCGCGTGGATCTGTCTCACGGTCGGGATCACGCTCGGCAGCTGGTGGGCCTACTACGAGCTCGGCTGGGGCGGCTGGTGGTTCTGGGATCCGGTCGAGAACGCCTCGTTCATGCCGTGGTTGGTCGGCACTGCGCTGATCCACAGCCTGAGCGTCACCGAGAAGCGCGGCATCTTCAAGAGCTGGACGTTGCTGCTGTCGATCTTCACGTTCTCGCTCTCGTTGATCGGCACCTTCCTGGTGCGCTCCGGCGTGCTCGTCTCGGTGCACTCCTTCGCGACCGACCCGCGCCGCGGACTGTTCATCCTCGCCGGACTCGCCGTCACGGTCGGCGGCTCGCTCGGCCTGTACGCATGGCGCGCCCCGAAACTCTACGTGCCCGGCGGGTTCGAGCTGTTCTCGCGCGAGTTCTTCCTGCTCGTGAACAACGTGCTGCTGGTCGCGGCCGCCGGTCTCGTGCTGTGGGGGACGCTCGCGCCGCTGTTCTACGAGTTGTTGAACATCGGCAAGATCTCGGTCGGGCCGCCGGTGTTCAACGTGATGTTCCTGACGCCGATGTTGCCGATGCTCGGATTCCTCGCGGTCGGGATGCACGCGGCCTGGCGGCGCGGCAAGCTCACCGCCGCCGCGAAGCCGATCTGGATTCTGCTCCTCGTGGGTCTCGGGCTCGCGTTCCTGATCCTGCGCTACGGCTATGGATCCCTGCCATGGGCCGGTTACGCCGGAATGACGTTCGGGATCTGGATCATCCTGTCCTCGCTCCTGGAACCACTGCGTCGGATCCGGCAGCGTCAGACGCTCACGACGGCCCTGGTCGGCATGACGATCGCCCACATCGGCGTCGGGATGTTCGCGATCGCGGTGAGCACGGTGTCGAACTTCAAGATCGACAAGGATGTCGCGCTGAAGCCCGGCCAGACCTTCTCGATCGCGGGTTACGACTTCAAGTTCTTGTCGACCAGGCCGGTGTTCGGCCCGAACTACGAAGCGGTCCAGGGCACCTTCGACGTCACCCACGACGGGCACCTGGTCGCGACGCTCAAGCCGCAGAAGCGCCATTTCGTCGTCCAGCAGGTCGACAACAGCCATGCGGCGATCACGTTCAACTGGAGGCGGGACCTGTTCGTCGCGATGGGCAACTCGCTCGGCGCGGGCGCGTGGAGCCTGCGGATCCAATACAAGCCGCTGATGCGTTACGTCTGGCTCGGGGCCTTGTTGATGGCGCTCGGCGGCGCGGTGTGCGCGAGCGACCGGCGCTACCGGGTGAAGGTGCCGGCGGCGGAGGAAGTGCGCGCGGCGCGCTCGCCCGGACCCGATCCGAAGCCCTCCGCGGGGGTCGCCTGATGTGCACGGGGGACGCGTGATGTGGAAGTACATCCTGCCGGTGGTCGCGTTCGTCGGCCTGCTCGTGCTGTTCGCGGTCGGTTTGAATCCGAAGCGTGATCTGCACTATCTGCCGTCGCCGCTGATCGGCAAGCCGGCGCCGGAGTTCACCCTCACCGACGTGCTCGATCCGAATCGCACCGTGAGCAATCGACCGCTCGCGGGGCACGTCTATGTGTTCAATGTCTGGGCGACCTGGTGCGAGGCCTGCCGGGAGGAACAGCACACGCTCCTGCAAATCGCGCAGCAGCACGTGGTGCCGATCATCGGGCTCGACTGGAACGACGACCGCGCGCGCGCGCAGGAGTGGCTCCGGGAGCTCGGCGACCCGTACGCCGGGGTCGGCTTCGACCAGAACGGGCATGTCGCGATCAACTGGGGCGTGTACGGCGCCCCGGAAACCTACCTCGTCGACCGCAAGGGCCGGATCGTCTTCAAGCACATCGCACCGATGACGATGCAGGTCTGGAACCAGCAGTTCCTGCCGCGCATCGCGGCCGCGCGCCGGGGTGGCGCGTGAGGACCGCGCGGCGCTTCGCGGCGGCCGTCTTCGTCACGGCGCTCGCCGGCCTCTCGCTCGGCGCCGCGGTCGTGCGGGCCGCCACGCCGTACGTCGACGGAGAGCTCGCGAATCCGGCGCTGCAGGCCCGCTACGAGCACATCACCCATCGGCTGCGATGCCTGGTCTGCCAGAACGAGACGGTCGCGGACTCCGACGCCGAGCTCGCGGCGGAGCTGCGCTCCGAGGTGCGGCAGATGCTGCTCGCCGGCAAGACCAACGCGCAGATCTACCGGTTCATGAAGGACCGCTACGGAGAGTTCGTGCTCTACGATCCCCCGGTCGATGCGAAGACGGTGTTCATCTGGGGCGCGCCGTTCGCGTTCCTGCTGATCGGCGGCATCGTGGTGTATCGTATCGTCCGCGTCCGCTCGAAGATGCCGCTCGACGAAGAACCCGAAACCGGACCAACACCTTAAGATGACTTCCTTCCTGATCATCGCCGCGGTGATGACCGCGGTCGCGGTTGCGCTGGTCGCGACGCCGCTCCTGAAATCCGGCCGCAATCGCCTGATCGCCGCGCTCGTCGCGGTTCTGATGGTGGGCGCCGCCGCCGGGCTCTACGCCACCTGGTCGAACTGGAACTGGTCGCCCGCGAAGCAGGCGCGGACGCCGGTGAGTCCCGAAGTCGCCGCGATGATCGCGAAGCTGGAGGCACACCTGCGGCACGATCCGGGCGATCTGTCGGGGTGGTTGATGCTCGGCCGTTCCTACATCGCGGTCGGACGTCTGGACGACGCGATCATGGCGTTCGACCGGGCGCTCACCTTGAGCCGCGGCAAGAGTCTCGAGGCGACGATCGGCTACGGCGAGGCGCTCAGCCTGCAGGCCGGGGGCGTGATCACGCCACAGGCGGCGCAGCTGTTCGAGCAGGCCGTCACGATGGCGCCGACCGACCCGCAGGCCTTGCTGTACGGCGGTTTCGCGGCCGCGGTCCGCGGCGACAGCGACCTGGCGCGCAGCCGCTGGGAGGCGTTGATCGCGATGCATCCGCCGGCGCCGGTGGTGAGGTTGCTGCAAGCGAAGATCGCGCAGCTCGGGCCGCCGTCCCCGGCCGCCTCCGCGGCACCGGCGGCGGCCGCGGGTCCGGCCGGCGGGCCGACCGTGTCGATCGATCTCGCGATCGCGCCGGCCCTGCGCGCGCACCTGCACGGCCCCGCGGCGCTGTACGTGTTCGCCGCGCAGCCCGGCGTTCCGGGACCACCGCTTGCGGTGAAACGCCTGACCACCGCCGCGATCGGCACGCGGGTCGAATTGTCGAATGCGGATTCGATGGTCGCCGGCCGGTCGTTGGCGATCGGGCAGCGCGTCGTGTTGACCGCACGGGTGAGCTTCGACGGGCAACCGACCGGGGCCGCCGGCGATCTGGTCGGCGAACGGACTTACGAGGTCGAACCCAAGGGCAGGGTCAAGTTGGTGATCGATCGGATCGAGCCGTAGGAGAGACCGATGAGCGTCGTGAAGGCACTGTTCGCGGGGCGGATCCCGACCGAGAGCCTGTTGCCGTACCCGCCGCTGCGCGATCCGGACCGTGAGTCGCTCGGCCCGATGCTGGACGCAATCGACCAGTTCCTGGCGTCGAAGCACGGCGACTTCAAGCACTGGGACCGGGAAGGGGCGCAGCCGGCGGAGTTCATCCAGGGGCTGCGCGACCTCGGGCTGTTCGGTTTGATCATTCCCGAGGAGTATGGCGGGCTCGGTCTGTCGAACGCCGCCTACGCGCGGGTGCTCTCCCAGACCAGCCGCCACGACAGCTCGGTGTCGCTCACCATCGGCGCGCACAGTTCGATCGGCATGAAGGGTCTGCTGCTGTTCGGAACCGCCGATCAGAAGGCGAGGTACCTGCCGCGGCTCGCGAGCGGCGAACTGATCGCCGCGTTCTGTCTCACCGAAGCCGGCGCGGGATCGGACGCCGCGTCGATCCGCACGCACGCTGAACGGAACCCGGATGGCAGCTGGACGCTGACCGGCGAGAAGATCTGGATCACGAACGGCGGAATCGCCGACCTGTACACGGTGTTCGCGCGCACGCCGAGCGATGCCGGCAAGATCACGGCGTTCCTGGTCGAGGCGCGCTGGCCCGGCGTGAGCCACGGGCAGCACGAGGACAAGATGGGGATCCGGGCGTCCTCGACGACGACCGTGAACTTCGATCACGTGCGCGTGCCGCCGGAGAACGTGCTGGATGCCGAGGGCAAGGGGTTCAAGGTCGCGATGGCGATCCTGAACAACGGCCGCACCGGCCTCGGCGGCGGCGCGGTCGGGGGGATGAAGACCCTGATCGCACTGGCGACGGCCCAGGCGAAGGAGCGACGGCAGTTCGGCCGTCCGATCGCCGAGTTCGACCTCGTCCGCGAAAAGATCGCGCAGATGATGGTCGACTGCTTCGCGGCCGAAAGCGTGGTGTGGATGGTCGCGCACGCGATCGACTCGGGCTCGGACGACTACTCGACCGAAGCGGCGATCAGCAAGATCTTCGCGAGCGAGGCGATGCAGCGCACGGCCTACGAAGCGCTGCAGATCGCCGGCGGCAGCGGTTTCATGCGTGACTACCCGTATGAGCAGGCGACGCGCGACAGCCGGATCCTGACGATCTTCGAGGGTACGAACGAGGTGCTCCGGCTGTACGTCGCTCTTTCGGGCCTCAAGGATCTCGGCCGCTCCTACGTCGAGCTGCGTTCGGCGCTCGACGACATCTTCAACAATCCGATCAAGGGCTTCGGCGTGCTCGGCGACTATGCCGAGAAACGGATCACGCAGGCGACCGGGATCGGTCGCGATCGCATCTCGACCGAGGTGCCGGTGAGCTTGCGCGAGCCGAGCGAGATCATCGAGAAGTACACGCCGGAACTCGCGAAGGCGGCGGACTACGTGCTGCGCCGTTACGGCAAGGCGGTCGCGGAGCGGCAGTTCGAACTCAAGCGGCTCGCTGACCTCGCGATCGACCTGTTCGTCGGCGCGTGCGTGCTGTCCCGCGCGGCGGCGCTGCAAGCCGATCCGCGCAGCGCCGCGCCCGCGGCTTCGCTCGCGACCCTGTTCTCGCAGCGGGCGAAGCGCCGGATGGCGGACACGATCCGGCGGATCACGCGCAACGAGGACGACGCGGTTCGCGCGGTCGCCGCGTTCGCGCTCGAGGAAGGCCGCTACCCCTGGGACGTGCTCTGAGGCGACCTGGCGATCAGCGCTGCGATTCGACCACCTGGAGCAGTTCCTCGAGCAGTTCCGTCGCGGCGACCAGCCGCGAGGCGTCGATGTTCACGAGGATCTCGCGGCGGAACGCCTCGGCTTGCGCCCGCACGTCGGTGTAGAGGCGGTTCCCCGCCTCGGTCAGCGCGATGTACTTCACGCGGCGGTCGGTCTTCGACGGCTCGCGGGTGACCAGCTGCGCCTTCACGAGCCGGTCGATCATCGCGACCATCGTCGCACCCTCCACGCCGAGCTTTTCGGCGAGTTCGGTCTGCGACGGCGGGTGCTTCGATTTCGCGGTCACGGTCACCGCGAGCCAGCCGGCCTGGCTGATCCCGAGGTGCCGCAGGCGCCGGTCGAGGGCCTGCCGCCACGCCCGTGCGGCCGCGTGCAGCGCGCTCGCGAAACGCTCCTCGATCGACACGGCGGTGTTCATGGCTGGCTGATCATGAGTCGACTAACGATATACTAAGCGCTCCAGCAGGGGAACGTTCGGCGCGTCGGCGTTGTCGATCGTAGCGAGCCGGCAACGGCGCCGGAAGGAGCGTGAAACGATGGATGAGAGCGTATTGACCCCGGTGAAGGTCTCTGGCGAGGGTTTTCTCGCGCCGCGCGTCGCCAACGATGGCGCGTTGATCGATCCGGCGGATCCGGCGGTCCTCGCGATCACCGATTTCACCCGCGAGACGCCGATCACCGTCGACGAGGAGCGCTCGATCGACGCCGCGCTGGAGGACATGATCCGGTTCGGGGTGCGTGCGCTGCTCGTGCTGCGCGACCGGCGGATCGTCGGCTTGATCACCTCCTACGACATCCAGGGCGAACGTCCTCTGCAGTTCCTGCAGAACTCGACCTACGAGCATCACCGCGACGTGCGCGTCGGACACATCATGACGCCGTGGCACGAGTTGCGCGCGCTCGACTGGGATGCCGTGCGCCACGCGCGCGCGGGCGAGGTGCTCGACACCCTGCGGCAGGTGGGCCGGACGCACCTGCTGCTGATCGAGCGCGGCGCGGATCGGCGCTCGCTGGTCCGGGGCCTGGCGTCGCGGGCGCGGTTCGAGCGGCAGGTGCGGGCGCCGTCCGCGCTCCACGCCGGCGGCGCACGCGCCGCGCCGTGACGAGCCGCGCCTGACGCGGCCGCGCGGCGATCGAATCGGGAGGGGGGATGTACGGCCGGATCCGTCTTGCGCTGATCGCGATCGGGATCGTGGGGTTCATCGCGCTGGTGTGGAGCCCCCTCGCATCGCCGGGCGATGGCGTCCCGAATCGGCGGCTGTTCATCTACAACTGGGCCGATTACATCGGCCCGCGCACGATCGAGGAGTTCCAGCGCGATACCGGGATCCGGGTGGTCTACGACACCTACGATTCCGACGAGACCATGGATGCGCGGCTGATGGCCGGCCGGTCCGGGTACGACGTGGTGAGCGCGGACGCCGACTTCTACGGTCGCGAGATCCGCGCCGGGGTCTACCAGACGCTCGACAAGCGGCGCCTGCCCAACTGGAAGCATCTCGACCCCCGGGTGCTCGCGATCGAGTCGCAGTACGATCCCGGCAACGCCCATGCGATGCCGTACCTGCACTACGTGAACGGCTTCGCCTACAACGTCGACATGATCAAGAAGCGGATGCCGGACGCGCCGGTCAACAGCCTGCGGATGCTGTTCGACCCGAAGGTCGTCTCGCGCTTTGCCGACTGCGGCGTGACCTTTCTCGACTCGCCGAAGGACGTGATCGAACTCGCGCTGCGCTACCTGCACCTCGATCCAGCCAGCACGCGGCCGCAGGACTTCGCGGCCGCCGCCCGGCTCCTGCTCAAGGTCCGGCCGTACGTGCGCACGTTCGACTCGGTCGCCTACGTGAACGGGCTCGCGAACCGCGACCTGTGCCTGGTGATGTCCTGGTCGAGCGACTACGCGCTCGCGGTCGCTCGCGCGGCCGCGGTCGGCGTGAAGATGAACCTCAAGTTCACCGTGCCGAAGGAAGGCGCGAATCTCGACTTCTCCTCGTTGTTGATCCCGGTCGGCGCGCCCGACACGGGGGCCGCCTATCGGTTCCTGAACTTCATGTTGCGACCGCGCGTGATCGCCGACGTGACCAACTCGATCTACTACGGCAACGACAACCTCGCGTCGCGACCGTACGTGACGCCGTGGATCCTCGCGGATCCGGCGCTGTACCCGACGCCGCAGATCGAGAAGCGACTCTATCTCGCGCCCGAGGTCGACACCACCACCGAGCGGCTGCTGACGCGGACCTGGACCTTGATCAAGACCGGGAAGTGACCGGGGCGCGCGCCGCGGTTCACGAGGCGGCTTCGCTGCGCGCCGCGAACTGCTGCTCGCGCAGCCGCAGGCGCTCGGCGCGGCGCAGGGTGGCGCCCGCGACCAGCACGCACGCGCCGACCAGGCCGATGATCAAGCTCGCGAGCGCGTTGATGTCGGGGGTCACGCCGAGCTTGACCTTCGAGTAGATCACCATCGGCAGCGTGCTCGCGCCGGGGCCCGACACCAGGCTGGATATCACGAGATCGTCGAGCGACAGCGTGAGGCACAGCAGCCAGCTCGACACCAGCGCGGGTGCGATGATCGGCAGGGTGGTGTCGAGGAACGCGCCGACCGGTCCGGCGCCGAGATCCATCGCCGCTTCCTCGAGCGCGCGGTCGGCGCTCTGCAGCCGCGACTGCACCGTGATCGTCACGTAGGACGTGCAGAAGGCCACGTGCGCGATCACGATCGTGAGCGCGCCCCGGCTCGGCCAGCCGATCGTGTTCAGCATCGAGATGAACAGCAGCAGCTGCGTGATCCCGGTGATGATCTCGGGCATCACCAGCGGTGCGTTGACCATCCCGGTGAGCAGGAAGCGGCCTCGAAAGCGCCG
>JAKBCG010000097.1:3729-8393 GCA_021808035.1 Pseudomonadota bacterium | reverse complement strand
GCTGGAACACCAGCACCGACACGGCCGGCTTGCCGTCGTAGACCCCGTAGGTGCGGCTGTTCTCGGTCGCGCCGTCGTTCATCCCGACCACCGTCGCGACGTCCGAGAGGCGCACGACCGACCCGTTGCGCACCGCGATGATCAGGTTCCGGTAGTCGCGCGCGGCGCGGGCGTTGTCGTTCGTGGTGATCGTGTAACGCCGCCCGCCGGCGTCGATGAACCCCTTCGGCGAGTTCGCGTTCGCGTTCGAGATCGCCGCCCGCACGTCCTGCAATCCGATGCCGTACTTGGAGAGCGTGAACGGATTGACCTCGACCCGTATCGCGGGCAGCGCGCTGCCGCTCACGTTCACGCCGCCGACCCCGTTGATCTCGGCGAGCTGCTGCGAGACCACCGCGTCCGCGGCATCGTAGATCTGTCCCTGGGTGAGCACCTTCGAGGTCATCGTGACCGCGAGCACCGGAAACAGCGAGCTGTTCAGCTTGAAGTAGCTCGGATTGTTGGGCATCGCCGCCGGCAGGTCCGGTCGCGCCGCCTCGATCGCCGCCTCGACGTCGCGTGCGGCGGCGTTCAGGTCGCGGTCGAGGCCGAACGTGAGCTGGATGTTCGTCTGGCCGATGCTGCTCGTCGAGGTCATGTCGTCGACGTCGGCGATCGCGCCGAGCCGCCGCTCGAGCGGGGTCGCGACGGTTCGCGCCATCACCTGCGGACTCGCGCCGGGGAGCGACGCCGACACGAACACCGCCGGGACGTCGATGTTGGGCAGCGGCGCGACCGGCAGCAGCACGAAAGCGGCGATGCCCGCGATCGCGATCGCCGCCGTCAGCAGGGCGGTCGCGATCGGCCGCTCGATGAACGGCGCCGAGAAATTCACCGCGCCTCCCGCGGCGCCGCGCCGGTATCCCGGTCGACGGCCGTGCGCCACCGGCGCGCGAGCCGCTCGAACCCGAGGTAGATCACCGGCGTCGTGAACAGCGTGAGCGCCTGGCTGACCAGCAGTCCGCCGACGATCGCGATCCCGAGCGGGCGCCTCAGCTCCGCGCCGTAGCCGCCGCCGATGATCAGCGGCAGCGCACCGAACATCGCGGCGACGGTCGTCATCATGATCGGCCGGAATCGCAGCATGCACGCCTGGCGGATCGCCTCGCGCGCGCTCAGGCCCTGGTGCCGTTCGGCGTCGATCGCGAAGTCGATCATCAGGATCGCGTTCTTCTTCACGATCCCGATCAGCAGCACGATCCCGATCAGCGCGATGATGGTCAGCGAGTGCCCGGTCAGGATCAACGCGAGCAGCGCGCCGACGCCGGCCGACGGCAGCGTCGAGAGGATCGTGATCGGGTGCACGAAGCTCTCGTACAGAACGCCGAGCACGATGTACATCACGACGACCGCCGCGAGCAGCAGCAGCAGCTCGTTCTTCAGGTTGTTGCGGAACGCGAGCGCGGCGCCCTGAAAGGTGGTTTGCACGCTCGCCGGCAGGCCGATCGAGCGCTCGGTCCGGGTGATCGCGTCGACTGCGGCGCCGAGCGACGCGCCGGGCGCGAGGTTGAACGACACGGTCGCGGCCGGAAACTGGCCGAGGTGGTCGATCCGCAGCGGCACGGTGCCGACCGACACCGTCGCGATAGCCGACAACGGCACCTGGCCGCCGCCCGCGGACGGCAGGTAGAGCGTGCCGAGCGAGTCGATCGACCGGAACTGCGCGGGCGCCGCCTGCAGGATCACGCGATACTGATTCGACTGCGTGAAGATCGTCGAGACGATGCGCTGGCCGAACGCGTCGTAGAGCGCGTTGTCGACGGTGCCGACGCTGATCCCGAGCCGCGCGGCGGTATCGCGGTCGATCGTGATCCGTGCGGCCAGGCCGTCGTTCTGCTGGTCGCTCGAGACGTCACGGAGCACCGGGCGCCCGCGCAGCGCGGCGACCAGCCGCGGCGTCCACTCGGCGAGGGTGGCCGCGTCGGCGCTGCCGAGCGCGAAATGATAGTCCGCGGGGCTCGGCGTCGAGTCGAGCGTGAGGTCCTGGGCCGGCCGGGCGTACAGCTCGATCCCGGTGACGCCGGCGGTCTCGGCGCGCAGCCGGCGCGCGATCGCGGCCGCGCTCGCGTGGCGGAT
The DNA here is from genome assembly GCA_021808035.1 of Pseudomonadota bacterium. GTDB lineage: Bacteria > Pseudomonadota > Gammaproteobacteria > Steroidobacterales > Steroidobacteraceae > Bog-1198. Next base: position 6,278 of record JAKBCG010000097.1, on the reverse strand, counting down.
CCCGAGCGGCTTGAGGTTGATCAGCAGCCGGCCGCTGTCGAGCGTCGCGTTGGTGCCGTCGACCCCGATGGAGGACGACAGACTCGCGACATCGGGATCCTTCAGGATCGCCCGCGCGAGTGCGCGTTGCCGGCTCGCCATCACGGCGTAGGAGACGTTGTCGCCGGCCTGCGACACGCCTTCGATCAGGCCGATGTCCTGTTCCGGGAAGAATCCCTTCGGCACGAGCACGTACAGCAGGGCGGTCAGCGCGAGCGTCGCGAGCGCGACGAGCAGGGTCGCGCGTTGTCTCGCGAGCACCCAGTCGAGCGCCCGTCCGTACGCGCCGAGCAGTCGTTCGTACCATCCCGGTGCGGCCGGCCCGGCTCCGCCGGGCGCGGGCGCGGCATCGGCGCGGCGCGGTCGCAGCATCCGCGCGCACAGCATCGGCACGAGCGTCAACGACACGACCGCCGACAGCAGGATCGTGACCGCGAGCGTGACCGCGAACTCGCGGAACAGCCGCCCGACGACGTCCTGCATGAACAGCAGCGGGATCAGCACCGCGATCAGCGAGATCGTCAGGGAGATGATCGTGAAGCCGATCTGGCCCGAACCGCGCAGGGCCGCCTCGCGGGCGCTCGCGCCGGCCTCGAGGTAGCGGGAGACGTTTTCGATCATCACGATCGCGTCGTCGACGACGAATCCGGTCGCGACGGTCAGGGCCATCAGGGACAGGTTGTTCAGGCTGAATCCCGCCAGGTCCATCACCGCGAACGTACCGATCAGCGACAGCGGCACCGACAGGCTCGGGATCAACGTCGCCGGCAGATTCCCGAGGAAGGCGTAGATCACCAGGACGACGAGCACCACCGCGAGGATCATCTCGAACTGCACGTCGTGCACCGAGGCTTCGATGGTCTTGGTCCGATCGGTGAGCACCGCGACGTCGACGCCCGGGGGCATCGAGGCGCGCAACGACGGCAGGATCGCGTCGATCCGGCGGACGACGTCGACGACGTTCGCCGCCGGCTGACGCCGCACGTTCAGGATCAGCGCGGGCTCGGTGTTCATCCAGCCGCCGAGCTGGGTGTTCTCGGCGCTGTCGACGAGCGTGGCGACGTCGCGCAGGCGCACCGCCGCGCCGTTCCGATAGGCGATGACGATGCTGCCGTACTCGGCCGCGTTCTGGAGCTGGTCGTTCGTGTCGATCGTGTACGCCCGCGCGCGGCCGTCGATCGTGCCCTTCGGGCCGTTCTGATTCGCGACGGCGATCGTCGTGCGCAGGTCGTCGAGGTTCAATCCCCGCGCCGCGAGCGCGCGGGGATTCACGACCACCCGGACCGCCGGCCGCTCGCCGCCGGCGATGCTGACGACGCCGACGCCGCGAAGCTGCGAGATCTTCTGCGCGATCCGGGTGTCGGCGAGATCCTCGACCTCGGTCAGCGGCAGCACCTTGGAGGTGATCCCGAGCGTCAAGATCGGGGCGTCCGCCGGATTGACCTTCTGGTAGATCGGCGGCGCCGGCAGATCCTGGGGCAGCAGCGCCTGGGCGGCCGCGAGCGCGGCCTGGACTTCCTGTTCGGCCACGTCGATCGACAGCGACAGATCGAATTTCAGCGTGATCACCGATGCGCCGGACGAGCTCGTCGAGGACATCTCGGTGAGACCGGCCATCTGGCCGAGCTGCTTCTCGAGCGGCGAGGTGATCGCCGAGGTGACGACGTCCGGACTCGCGCCGGGATCGAAGGTCTCGACCTGGATCGTCGGGTAGGCGACGTCCGGCAGCGCCGACAGCGGCAGCACCCGGTAGGCGAGCAGGCCGAGCGCGAGGATCGCCGCCATCAGCAGCGTCGTCGCGACGGGTCGCTCGATGAACGGTCGCGACGGATTCATCGACGATGCGGCACGGAATCCCCGCTCAGCGGGTGGCGCCGCGCCATTGCACGGTCGCGCCGTCGCGCAGGCGGTCTCCGCCCTCGGTCACGACGCGCTGGCCGGGCGCGAGGCCCCGGGTCACGACGACCTCGTGATCCGACACGGGTCCGAGCGCCACCGGGCGCACCGTGACCCGGTCGTGCCCGCCGACGAGGTAGACGAAGGTTCCCGGCACCCCGTTCGGGGCACCGCGTTGCACGGCCGTGTCGGGGATCAACACCCGTCCTCGCAGCACCTTCTCGAGCAGGCGCACATTGACGAACTGGTTGGGGAACAGACGCCCGTCCGCGTTGGCGAACGATGCCCGCAGCTTCACCGTCCCGGTCGCCGGGTCGATCTGGTTGTCGACCGTGAGCAGCCTGCCGGTCGCGAGACGGTCGCTGCCGCTGCGATCGTACACGTCGACCTCGAGCCGGTGCCCGCCCCGCATCGCTCCGAGGACGCCGTCGATGTCGTCCTCTGGGATGGAGAAGATCACCGAGATCGGACGCATCTGCGTGATCACCACGATCCCGTTCGCGTCACCCGGGGTCACGTAGTTGCCGGCATCGACCTGACGCAGACCCACCCGGCCGGTGATCGGCGCGACGATGTGCGCATAGGTCACGTTGAGCGCGGCGGACCGGACCTGC
>JAKBCG010000097.1:0-3719 GCA_021808035.1 Pseudomonadota bacterium | reverse complement strand
GCCCGATCGCCGGCGACCGTGCCCACGGCCTGCGCGACGAGCGATTTCTGGGTGTCGAGCTGCTGTCGCGACACCGCGTTGCGGACGACCAATGCCCGATAGCGCGCGAGATCGCGACGCGCGTTCGCGAGCAGGGCGGTATCGCGGTCGAGCGCCGCGCGCGCGAGCGCGAGCGTGGCCTCGTACGGACGCGGATCGATCTGCGCGAGGAAGCCGCCCGCGCGCACCGTCTCCCCCTCGACGAAACCGATCCGCTGGATCACGCCGCTGACCTGGGTGCGCACGGTCACGGTCGCGAACGGGGTGACCGTCCCGAGTGCGGGGATCCAGATCGGCACGTCGCCGCGACGCGCGGTCGCGACCTCGACCGGCACCGGTCCCTTCGGGCCGAGACCGGCGCGACCGAACCGCGCGGCGCCCCCGCGCCAGCGGTGCACCGCGACGAGGATCGCCACGAGCAAGCCGACGACGACGAGCGGCCATAGCCAACGCCGTCGCCGGCGCAATGGCGGCGGGTCCGAAGTCGGCGGCGGGATTTGCGGTTCGTTCACCGCGGATTCCGGGGCGGTCGCTGCGTGTTCATTCGGTGCGGGTTTGCGGCGCACGCGTCCCGGCGCGGCCGATGCGACACTGTACCCGAAATCGGCGCGCGGCTGCGCTCCGCTTCGTGTATTTTTGTCAAGCAGCCGTGAACGTGCGCGCCCCGCGCCGCTCGCGGAGGACGGTGATGAGCAGGCGCATTTTCTTGACGATATCGTTGCTCGCGGCTTCGCTGACGGCATACCCGTCCGTGAGCCCCGAAACGCAGGCCGTGCGGCGCGATGCCGCGGCGCGCCGGCTGTTCATCGCCGCGATGGATCGGATCGAAGCCGGCGTTCCCGACGCACCGGACCCGCCGGCGCTGGTCCGCTACCCGCTGTACGAGTACCTGGTCGCGGCCCGCCTGCAGCGCGACGCCACCGCCGCGCCGGGACCGACGAGCGACGCGCGCGTCGCGAAGTTCCTCGACGCCCATGCGCACCAGCCCGTGATCTACGCACTGCGCCGGGACTGGCTGCTGAGTCTCGCCGCGCGCGGACGGTGGCGGACGTTCCTGCCGCTCGCCGCCTCGTCGGCCGATCGGCGCCTCGTCTGCGATCGGCTCGCCGGGCGGATCGCGACCGGGATCGACCCCACCGACCTGCCGGCACGGGCGATCGCGCAGTGGCTCGAGCCCCGCGCGCCGCCGTCGGAATGCGATCCGGTGTTCGCCTGGTTGCGGCGCCGCGGCTTCCTGACCGACGATCTGCGCGAGCTCCGCGTGCGCGCGACGCTCGACGCCGATGATCCACGCCTCGCATTGCGGTTCGCCGCCCGGTTGCCGGCGCAGCGGGCGGCGCCCCTGCGGCTCTGGGCGCGATTGCTCGAGGAACCCCGACCGGTCCTCGAGTCGATCGTCGACGATCCGCGCCGCGATGCGCCGGCCGAGGCGATCGCCGCCGGCTTCGACCTGCTGTCGCGGCGTGACGGACAGGCGGCGATGTCGCTGCTGCCGCGACTTCTCGAGCGGCCCGACCTGCCACCGGCGCTGCGGCCGCGCCTGCGGCTCAGCGCGGCGCTCGGTGCCGCCTATGACCGCGACACGGATGCGCTCGCCGCGTTCGCGCGCGTGCCGGCCACCGCGCTCGGTGCGGCCGGTGACGAATGGCGCGTGCGAGCGGCGCTGTGGAATGGCGACTTCGCGCTGGCGCTCGCCGGGATCGACGCGCTGCCGCCGGCCGTGGCCGCCGAGCCTCGCTGGCAGTATTGGCGCGCACGCGCGGTGGCGGCGACCGCCGGCGCGCGGGCCGCGCGGCCGCTGTACGCGAAGGTCGCACGGCGCCGCGATTTCTACGGTTATCTCGCGGCCGACCGGTTGCGGTGGCCGTATCGGCTGCACGTGCACCCGGCGCCGGTCGACCGCCGGATCCTCGGGCGGCTCGCCGCGCAGCCTGGGCTGATCCGCGCACGGGAGCTCTACTTCTGCGGAATGATCGAGCGTGCGACGCGCGAATGGCAATATGCGCTGCGCGACGCGCAGGCACCGACGCTCGTGCAGGCGGCGCGGCTCGCCGCGGACTGGGGCTGGTACGCGCGCTCGATCATCGCGCTGAAACAGGCGGACGACTGGGACGATCTGCGCTTGCGCTACCCGCGCCCCTATCGGCGTGCGGTCGCCCGCGCGAGCCGGATGGCGCGGATCCCGTCGGACTGGCTGTTCGCGGTGATGCGCCAGGAGAGCCTGTACCAGACCGACGCGCTCTCCCCCGCGGACGCGCGCGGCCTGATGCAGCTCGAGCCGCGGACCGCCGTGGCGATCGCCCGGCACTGGCACCTGCGCCGACCGACCCCGGACGAGCTGATGAACCCGCCGGTCGCGCTCGAGTTCGGCGCCGCCTACCTGCGCGAGCTGCTCGACCGGTTCGACGGGCAGCTCCCGCTCGGCCTCGCCGCCTACAATGCCGGCCCCGCCGCGGTCGAGCGCTGGCTTCCCGACCACCCGATGCCCGCGGACGTGTGGATCGAGAACATCCCCTACCGGGAGACACGCGCCTACGTGCAGCACATCGTCGAGCACATCGTCGCATTCGCGTGGACGCGTGGCGCGCGTCCGCCCCGGCTCGCGCACCTGCTGCGCGAGGTGCAACCCGCAACGTCGTTCGCGGCACACCGTCCCGCGAGCCCCCACTCATTGCATCGAGGCAAGATCGGATGACCCAATTCACCCACGCGATCGCCCGCCCGCCGGGCGCGACCTTCTCCCAGGGGCTCTCGACCGCGGGCTTGGGCCCGCCGGATCTCGCGCTCGCATCGATTCAGCACGCGGCCTATTGCGAGGCGCTGCGGTCCTGCGGTCTCGCGGTCACGGTCCTCGACGCGGATCCAGGGTTTGCCGACGCGCCGTTCGTCGAAGACACCGCGGTGCTCGCCGAGCGGGTGACGATCGTGACGCGACCCGGCGCGGCGTCGCGCCTCGGCGAAGTGGACTCGATCCGCGATCACCTGCGCGGCCTGCGTGGCGATCTCGCCGAGATCCGCGCACCCGGCACGGTCGACGGCGGCGACGTCTGCCAGGCGGGCTCGCACTTCTTCATCGGCCTGTCGGCGCGCACCAACGCCGACGGCGCCGCGCAGTTCGCCGCGATCGTGCGCGGCGCCGGCTACACCGCCTCGACGATCGACGTTCGCGGCAGCGCGAAGCTCCTGCACCTGAAATCCGGGATCGCGTACCTCGGCGACGGACGCCTGCTTGCGGTGCGCGACCTGCCGCGCACCGCGGAGCTTGCCGGTTTCGAGATCGTCGAGGTCGATTCGCGCGAGTCGTATGCGGCGAACTGCGTGCGGATCAACGATCGCGTGCTCGTTGCGGCCGGCTATCCGCGCACCGCCGAGCGCCTGACCGCGCTCGGCTACTCGCTGCTGCCGCTCGAGGTATCGGAATTCCGCAAGCTCGACGGCGGGCTCTCCTGCTTGTCGCTGCGTTTCTGAGCCCCGCGCGCCGCCGGGTTCACGGCGCGCCGTTGTGCGCGGTGCGCGAGTGCGCGAACGCCGGGCCCTCCTCCTCGGCCGCGGCCGGCGCGATCGCCGCCTGCAGACGCTCGAAGGCCACGCCGGGGTCGTCGACGTATTCGAACAACGCGAGATCCTCCGGCGAGATCATCCCGTAACGCGCGAGCGCGTCGAAGTTCACGATCTCCCGC
>JAKBCG010000096.1 GCA_021808035.1 Pseudomonadota bacterium | reverse complement strand
GCCCGTTCGACGATGCTCGGCCGGCCCTGGCTCACCCACTCGTTCGGACTGGTGCGGTCGCCGACCGCCGGGTAGACATACTCCCGCTGCATCCGTTGCAGCGTCTGATCGGCGCCCAGGTAATGTCCCGGTCCTTCGATGCACACCTTGCGCATGGTCTCGATCGACAGCGACTCGTCGCTGACGTCGATGCCCTTGATCGTGCGTTGCACCGCGCCGATGATGTCGTTGTCGATGATCAGGCTCTCCATGCTGAAACCGAGCAGGCTCGCGAGCATGCCGGCCGACTCGTAGATCAGGTTCGCGCCGGCGTTGCCGACCAACGCGTGGTTGTACGCCTTCTCGTAGCCGGACTGGATGTCGGGCAGTTTCGCATCGCTCATCCCCGAGGCGGTGCCGCCGGTCAGGTCGTAGTAGCGCGCGAGCTGGGCGCTCGCGGCCGACAGCAGCGCCTGCTCGGGGCTGCCGCCCGACATCGCCCCGGTCCGCAGATCCGACACGAAGCACCAGGTGCCGAAGATTGCGGGCGCGCCCGGCTTGATCGCGTTCACATAGACGAGACCCGCGAGGCATTCGGCGACTTCCTGCACGAGCGCCGCGCCGAGCGCCGCGGGCGCGGTCGCGCCGGCCTGGCCGGCCGACAGCAGCAGCACCGGCATTCCGCCGCGCACGGCCATCTCGAGGCACAGGCACGCGTCGTAGGCGAACTTCAGCGGCGGCACGACGAAACAATTCGACTGGCTGACGAACGGGCGGGCGCGCCATTGGTCCTCGCCGCCGGCGATCCAGTGGAACATCTCCAGGCTCGCCTCGAGGTGCTCCGGACGGACCCAGCTCGTACCGACGTGCTTGGTCGTGCCGGCGACGCACGCATAGGCAGTGTTCACGTCCATCTCCATCGGGTTCACGAGGTCCCGACAGACGACGGATCGCTGGTAGAAGTGCAGGTGCTCGAGGGTGTCGACGACGCGCGCGATGTCATAGAGATCCCGGGTCGTCGAATCGCGATACTCCCCGGTCTTCGCGTTCACGATGTGCACCGCCGCGCCCGCGGTGCCGAAGTACACGCGATTGTCCCAGGGCTCGAGATCGTGCTTCGGATCCTGACCGTACAGCACGAAGCGACGTCCGGCCTTCGCGAGCGTGTCCTCGACGAGGGCCCGGGGGAACACCAGGCGTCCTTGCGGCGTCAGCTGCGCGCCGGCGCGGGTCATGTACTCGACGCCCGACGGCGTCGCGTCGGCGAGGCCGATCTGCTCGAGCACGTCGAGCGCGGCACGGTGAATCCGCACCACGTCCGCGTCCGTGAGTGGTTGGTAGCGTCCACCCCGCATCCCCGGCGAGACGGGCCGCAGGTTGTCGGGCAACGGCGCGGCGCGCGCGGCGCGGCGCGCGGCTCGCGCACCGCCGCGACGGACGAGAGTCGATTCGGCTTCACTCATTACGATGGATCCTCGGGTGGTTCGACGTGCAGGATGCACCGGCCGACTTTTCCGGGCAAGGGGCGCCGTGCGCAGGCGGCGGCCGGGCAGCGCACCGGAGATGGACTTCGCTACACTGGCGGCACCGCACCACCCGCAACGGGCGGGATCGACAAGGGGCCGCGATGGGCGTGATCACGTGCAACGAGGATCTGCAGAGGCTCGCGCGCCGTCGCGTACCGCGGATGTTCTACGACTACGCCGATTCGGGATCCTGGACCGAAGGGACCTATCGCGCGAACAGCGCGGACCTTGCCCGGCTGAAACTGCGCCAGCGGGTCGCGGTCGACATCGCCGATCGATCGCTGCGCACCCGGATGATCGGCCAGGACGTCGCGATGCCGGTCGCGCTCGCGCCGACCGGGCTCACCGGGATGCAATACGCGGACGGCGAGATACTCGCCGCGCGCGCCGCCGCCGCGTTCGGCGTGCCGTTCACCCTGTCGACGATGAGCATCTGCTCGATCGAGGACGTCGCCGCGCACACCCGTGCGCCGTTCTGGTTCCAGCTCTACGTGATGCGGGATCGGGACTTCGTCGAGCGGCTGATCGACCGGGCGAAGGCGGCCGGATGCTCCGCGCTGATGCTCACCCTCGACCTGCAGATCATCGGTCAGCGTCACAAGGACCTCAAGAACGGCCTGTCGGCCCCGCCGCGCCCGACGGTGCGCAACCTCGTGAATCTCGCGACCAAGCCCCGCTGGTGCTGGCGGATGATGCGCACGCCGCGGCGCAGCTTCGGCAACATCGTCGGACACGTGCGCGGCGTGGAGGACATGGCCTCGCTCAGCGCGTGGACGAACACCCAGTTCGATCCACACCTCAGCTGGAAGGACGTGGAGTGGATCAAGCGCCGCTGGGGCGGGAAACTCATCTTGAAGGGCATCCTCGATGCCGAGGATGCCCGTCTCGCGGCCGAGACCGGTGCCGACGCGTTGATCGTGTCCAATCACGGCGGCCGCCAGCTCGACGGCGCGCCGTCGACGATCGAGGCGCTGCCGGCGGTCGTCGATGCGGTCGGATCGCTCATGGAGGTGTGGATGGACGGCGGCATCCGCAGCGGACAGGACGTGCTGAAGGCGCTCGCACTCGGCGCGCGCGGAACCCTGATCGGCCGCGCGTTCCTCTACGGTCTCGGTGCGCTCGGCGAACCCGGCGTGCGCCGGTGCCTCGAGCTGATCCGCAACGAGCTCGACCTGACCATGGCGTTCTGCGGCTTTACCGACGTCAAGGCCGTCGACCGGTCGGCGATCGTCGGTCCGGCCTGATCCGGCGGCCGCGGTACCGGACGCCTCAGAACGCGCCCGGGAACGCGCCGCCGTCGATCAACAGATTCTGCCCAGTAATGTAGCCGGCGCGCTGGCTGCACAGGAATGCGCACGCGTGGCCGAACTCCTCCGGCGTCCCGAATCGCTTCGCCGGGATCGCGGCCATGTCCTCGGTGGCGACCGCCGCCTCGGTCGCGCCGCGGCGGCGGGCGGACGCGGCGATGCCCTGGCGCAGCCGGCGCGTATCGAAGCTGCCCGGCAACAAATTGTTGATCGTCACGTTGCGATGCGCGACCGTGCGCGCGATGCCGGCGACGAACGCGGTGAGGCCGGCGCGCGCGCCGCTCGACAGATCGAGCCCGGCGAGAGGCATCCTCACGCTGACCGAGGTGATGTTCACGATGCGGCCGAAGCCGCGCGCGCTCATCCCGTCGATCACCTTCTGGATGAGCTCGATCGGCGTCAGCATGTTCATCGTGACGCCGGCGACCATCGCGGTGCGATCGAGCTCGCGGAAATCGCGGAACGGCGGACCGCCGTTGTTGTTCACGAGGATGTCGGGTTCCGGACACGCGGCGAGCAGCGCCGCCTGCCCCGCCGGGTCGGCGAGATCGGCCGCGACCGGTACGACCGGCACGCCGTGCAGCCGGCGGATCTCGGCCGCGGTCTCCTCGAGCACGGACGGGTCACGCCCGTTGATCACCAGCGAGACGCCTGCCTCGGCGAGCGCGAGCGCGCAGCCCTTGCCGAGCCCACGGCTCGATGCGCACACGATCGCGCGCCTGCCCCGAATCCCGAGTTCCATACCCGCTCCTCCCCGATGACGTCGGGGCCGTCAGATTACAGGAGCGGCGGGTCGCGGAGAATCCGCGTGGCTGCGCGCCCGCCGCGGCCGATCATGAGGCCGCGGCGGCGTCCGGCAGCGCCGGGTAGTCGGTATATCCTTGCGCGCCGCCGCCGTAGAACGTCGCCATGACCGGCGTGTTCAGCGGCGCGTCGATCCGCAAGCGGTGCACGAGATCCGGATTCGCGATGAACGGCTTGCCGAATGCGACCATGTCGGCCCGGCCCTGCGCGACCGCATCGAGCGCCGTCGCGCGCGTGTAGCCGTTGTTGACGACCCAGGCCGCGCCGGGATTCGCCTGCTTGAAGCGGCGTCGCAGCGCCTCGAAGTCGAACGGCGCGACATCGCGCGCACCGCCGGTCGCCCCTTCGATCACGTGCACATACGCGAGCTGCAGCGGCGCGAGCCGATCCAGATAGTGCGCGAACAACGCTTGCGGGTCGCTGTCCTGGCCGGCATCGTTCACCGGGCTCACCGGCGAGATGCGCAAGCCCGTCCGGCCCCCGCCGATCGCCGCGACCACCGCGGCCACGGCCTCGACCGGGAAGCGCACGCGATTCTCGATCGAGCCGCCGTACTCGTCATCGCGGTCGTTGACGCTGTCGCGCAGGAACTGCTCGAGCAGGTAGCCGTTGGCGGAGTGCACCTCGACGCCGTCGAACCCGGCGGCGATCGCGTTGCGGGCGGCCCGCGCATAGGTCTCGACGACGCCCGGGATCTCGGCTCGATCGAGCGCGCGCGGCGGCGACACCGGCTCGAAACCGTTGGCGGTGAAGGTCTTCGCGCGCGCCGGGCGCGACGTGCTCGAGACCGGCTGCGTGCCGCCCGGCAGCAGCGACACGTGGGAGATGCGACCGACGTGCCACAGCTGCAGCACCATCTTGCCGCCCTTGGCGTGCACCGTGTCGCAGACCCGCCGCCAGCCCTCGACCTGCTCGGCGCTGTGAATGCCCGGGGTGTCGAGGTAACCCTGTGCGCCGGGGGATATCTGCGTCGCCTCGGACACGATCAGACCGGCGCTCGCGCGCTGGCCGTAGTAGGTCGCCATCAGCGGTGTCGGCACCTGGTGCGGACCCGCGCGGTCGCGTGTCAAAGGCGCCATCACCACGCGGTTTGCGGCTTCGATAGCACCGAATCGGATCGGATCGAACAAGCTGGTCATCGTCATGTCATCCTGTCAGGGACCCTGCGGGGCGGGGAGCTTCGGCGGCAAGGCGCCGCCGGAGCCGCATTATAGCCGCGCGTCGCATCGCTCCGGATCGCGTAAATCGAGATCGCGCAGGTACAATCCGCCGCTGTTCAACGCATGAGGGATCGGCGCGCGCCGGTCGACGACCGAATGACCATCTTCCACATCGTGATCCTCGCGTTCATCCAAGGCATGGCCGAGCTCCTGCCGGTATCGAGTTCGGCGCACGTGGTCATCGCCGAGGAACTCATGGGGCTCGATCCGTCGTCACCGCCGCTGACCTTGCTGCTCGTGATGCTGCACACGGGGACGATGTTCGCCGTGATGGTGTATTTCTGGCGCCAATGGCGTGCGACCTACCTGAAGGACCTGGCGTCGTTCAAGCGCATCACCGGTCCGATCGTGGTCGCGACGGTGATCACCGCGATCGTCGGCGAGGCGTTGATCAAGCTCATCGAGAAGACCGTGCTGCGCAACGTCGCGCATGCCCAGATCGAGGACTTGTTCAGCCATCTGGAGTGGATCGCGCCGGCACTGCTCGTCGGCGGCCTGCTGATACTCGTGACCGGACTCCGGGACCGGCGCCAGCGAGGCGGCGGGGCGGCCGAACGCGATCCGGACCTGCGCGAATCCGGCCTGATCGGCGCCATGCAAGGGCTGTGCTTGCCCTTTCGCGGTTTCTCGCGTTCCGGCGCGACGATCTCGGCCGGCATGCTGCTCGGCATCTCCAAGGCGCGGTCCGAGGCGTTCAGCTTCGCGCTCGCGGTCGTGCTCACCCCGCCCGTGGTGGTCCGGGAGCTGTGGCGATTGATGCAGATGAAGCAACGTCATCCGAGCCTCGACTTCAGCTCGGTCATCGGCCTGTCGATCCTCGGCATGGTGGTCGCGTTCGTCGCCGGGTTGCTCGCGCTGCGCTGGCTGAGCGGCTGGCTCGAGCGCGGACGCTGGCATCTGTTCGGCATCTACTGCCTCGTCGCGGCCGGCGTCGTCGCGTATCTCTACACGCGCGGCTATTAGCGGCGCGGTCAGCCGTCGCCGGCGGTCGACGGCGGCGTTTCCCAGTTCAGTTCGGCGATCGGGGGGATCATCACCAGCCAGCCATAGAGGCCGAGCAAGCTGACCGCGGCGGCGATCACGAACGCCAGCGTGAAGTTCCCCGTCGCGGCGATCAGGAAGCCGGTCACGGCCGGCGCGACGACACCCGCGAAGTTGCCCATCGAGTTCTGCACCCCGACCCAGCGTCCCGCCGCCCGCGGCCCGGCGAGGATCTGCGGGATCGCGAACACGCCCGGCGATGCCGCGCCGGTGAGTGCCTGGTAGACGTAGATCAGCAGGATCGCGACCGGTCGCGGCCCGGCCGCGATGCCGAGCATGCAGACCACCGCGCCCGCATGGGCCGCGGCCATCAGCGATTTGTACGCCCAATTGCGCGAGCCGCCGCGGGCGACGTGGCGATCGATCGCCCAGCCCGCGGCGAGCGCGCTCAGCGCCGTCACCACGTAGGCGCTCCCGGCAATCTCCGCCATCCCGGTCGTCGAGAAGCCCCGTTCACGCACCAGGTAATAAGGCATCCACGACAGCAGGAAGTAATAGCCGTAATTGCTCGAGAAGTGCCCGAGGCTCGCGCCCCACAGCGCCCGCTTGCGCAGGATCTGACCGAAGCCGGGATCGCCCGCCCGGCTCGGTTGCGGGCGCGCGTGCCGCTTGCCGACCAGGCGCCACGGCAACAACCAGAGCAGCGACAGTGCGCCGAAGCCGACGAACGTCACGCGCCAGTCGAAATGCGCGATCGCGAGTCCGCCGAAATAGGTTCCGAACGCCGGTCCGATCAGGTACGCGAAGCCGACGATACCGTTCGCGATGCCAAGCTGGTCGACGGCCACGTTCACGGCGAGCAATTTCGATAGACACGGGAAGCCGACGCTCTCGCCGAGCCCCAGCAGCAAGCGCAGCGCCAGCATCGCCGAAAATGCATGAGTGACGCCGAACACCATCGTCGCCGCCGCCCAGACCACGAGTCCGGCCACGAGGACCCGGCCGGCACCGAACCGCTCGGCAACCCAGCCGATCGGGATCTGCACCAGCGCATAGGTCCAAAAGAACGCGGACAGCAGCAAGCCGAGCTGCCCGGTCGATAGGTGCGTCTGCGTTTGAACCCGGTCGGCCGCCGTCGGAAAGAGCCCGCGATCGACGTAATTCACGAACAGAATGGCCGCGAGCAGAACGACCAGCCAGCTGTATGCCGAGCCCGGCGAGTCGGCGGGCTCCGTTGAGGCTTCGCGCGTCAGGCCGTGTAATCCGGTTCGTCGCGATCGAGCGTGCGCTTCAACGCCGCGAAGTGCAGATCGACGCGCCCGGCGCCGCCCACCTGCGTTCCGCCGCGAAACTGATCCAGGGCCTTGCGCACGACGTCGGGTGGGATGGGTCGAAGCTTGCGCCCCGTGGACAGCGCCAGCACCTGGGCCTGGCACGCCCGCTCGAGGAAATACAGCCGGTCGAACGCCTCCGCCACGGTCTGGCCGATGACCAACGCACCGTGGTTCGCCATCATCAGCACCGACTTGTCGCCGAGCACGCGCGCGAACCGCTCGCCTTCACTGCGGTCGAACGCGAGGCCGTTGTAGTCCATGTCGTATGCGATGTCGTCGTGGAAGACCAGCGCACTTTGCACGGCCATCTCCAGCCGGGGATCCTCCAGCATGCCGAGCGCGGTGGCGTAGGGCATGTGGGTGTGCAGCACGCACCGCGCGCGGGGCACCATCCGGTGGATCGGAAGATGGATGTGGAGCGCCGTATCCTCGATCGGTCCCTGGCCGGCCCGCAGGTTGCCGTCGAAGTCCACTTCCATGAAGTGGGATGCGCGCACCTCGGACCAGTGCAGGCCGAACGGGGCCAGATAGAACCGGTCAGGCCGCCCCGGTACCAGCAACGTCAGGTGGTTATCGATGCCTTCGTGCAAGCCGAAGCGCACCGCCAGCCGGTGGCAGGCCGCCAGATCGATCCGGGCTCGCCGGGCTGCTTCCGCGTCCACTAAAGTACGGTTCTGATCAGGTTGCGCGCTCATGAACCCTCCCCGCGAGGACCATGATGGATGGAGGGGGAGTATAAACGTCTAATTGTCCCGGATTGCAAGCCTCTCGATGTGAAGTCTCACGGATATTAGGCTTCGCAGTTCGACAACTTGGTCATGTGGCAGATTACAAGCGTCCCAAAGCTTGCTTATAAGTCCAATTCTAAGTTCGCGTTCTCGCGAAGCTTATTTGCGATCCTGATGTGTCTTCCAGAATAAATACTGGGAATAGGTGTGATTCATGGGCGTAATAACGGCTCCTCCTATGCAGGGCGAGACCAATCGGCGTGCGTTATAAAAATACACAGGTATGAGCGCGTAGTCGTGTAAAAGTATCGACTCCGCTTGCTCAAGTAGATGACGTCGCTTTAAAAGGTTGGGCTCGCTCCTTGCGTCATCGAGAAGGCGATTAAATGCCATGCTCTGGTAGGCCGCATCATTTTGTGGATTGTCGCTGGCAAATACGTCCAAAAAATCCTCTGCGTCGTTGTAATCAGCATTCCAGCCAAAACGCGCAATGTCCCAGTAGTTACGATCCTTCCTTCTCGACAGAAATACCC
>JAKBCG010000095.1 GCA_021808035.1 Pseudomonadota bacterium | reverse complement strand
GGAGATCCAGTTCGCCGACTACATATATCCGGGGTTCGACCAGATCACGAGCGAGCTCGCGCGGTTGCGGTATCGCAGCGCCGGCGACTTCTACGCGCCGGTCACGATCCGCACGCCCTGCGGCGGCGGGATCCGCGGTGGGCAGACGCATTCGCAGAGCCCGGAGGCCGTGTTCACGCACGTATGCGGCCTGAAGGTGGTGATGCCGTCGAATCCGTACGATGCAAAAGGTTTGTTGATCGCGTCGATCGAGGACGACGATCCGGTGATCTTCTTCGAGCCGAAGCGGCTCTACAACGGCCCCTTCGATGGCGATCCGGCCAAGCCCGCCGCGCCGTGGAGCACCCACCCGAAGGGGGAGGTTCCGGAGGGCCACTACCGGGTGCCCTTGGGCAAGGCCGAGATCGTGCGTCCGGGTCGCGATCTCACGATCGTGAGTTACGGCACGATGGTGCACGTCGCGGGGGCCGCCGCGAGCGCCGCGGGCCTCGATGCGGAGATCATCGACCTGCGTTCGCTGGTGCCACTCGACGCGGATACGATCTGCGAGTCGGTGCGCAAGACCGGCCGCTGCGTGATCGCCCATGAGGCGACGCGATTCTCGGGGTTCGGCGCCGAGCTTCTATCGGTCATCCAGGAGGAATGTTTCTGGGACCTGCAGGCGCCGATCCAGCGCGTGACCGGATGGGACACGCCGTACCCGCATGCGTTCGAATGGGAATACTTCCCGAGCCAGGCGCGTTTCGCGGCGGCGTTTCGGGTGGTGATGGAGCCGTCGTGAGCGAGTACGTATTCAAGCTGCCGGATCTTGGCGAGGGCACGGTCGAGGCGGAAGTCGTCCGCTGGCTCGTCGGACCGGGTGACCGCGTCGCCGAGGACCAACCGATCGTGGAGTTGATGACCGACAAGGCGACCGTCGAAGTGCCCGCGCCGGTTGCCGGTCGGGTGCTGCGGGTCACCGGGGAACCCGGCGACAAGGTGCCGGTCGGCAGCCCGTTGGTGGTGTTCGAGACCGCGAGTACCGGCGCGGAGGCCACGCCGGCGCTACCGGCTACGCCGCCGGCACCCCTGGTCACGCCGGCATCAGCCGTAGCGCCCGCATCATTCGTCGCGTCGGTGCCTGCTGCGGCTGCGGCGATCGATCGGCCGACACCGCCAGCGCCGCGCGCCGGTCGCGTGATGGCGTCGCCGGCAACCCGGCGCCGGGCACGCGAGGCGGGCATCGACATCACGCAGGTCGCGGGCTCCGGTCCCGGCGGACGCATCTTGAGCGCGGATCTCGCGACCGCGCGCGCCGGCGCACCTGCTCACGCCGAACCCACGGCCGAGCGGACGACGTCGGGCCCGGCGGACACGGTGACCGAAGTCAAGGTGATCGGCCTGCGTCGCCTGATCGCCGAACGCATGAGCGAGGCCAAGCGAAGCATTCCGCACTTTACCTACGTCGAGGAGATCGACGTCACCGAGCTCGAGGCGCTGCGTGCGCACTTGAACGCGACCTCGGTCGACGCGGCCGGCGCGCTCACGTACCTGCCGTTCGTCATCGCGGCGCTGGTGCGGGTGCTGGATGCGTTCCCACAATGCAACTGCCGCTACGACGCGAGTCGTGGCGTCCTGCTGCGGCATCATGCGGTGCACGTCGGCATCGCGACCCAAACGCCCGACGGCCTCAAGGTCCCGGTGCTGCGTGACGCCCAATCGAAGCCGCTGACCGTGCTCGCGGCCGAGATCCGTCGCCTGGCCGAGCGCGCGCGCACGAACCAATCGACCCGCGAAGAACTCGCCGGCTCGACGATCACCGTGACCAGCCTCGGCAAGCTCGGCGGCATCGTCTCCACGCCGGTGATCAACGCCCCGGAGGTCGCGATCATCGGTTTGAACAAGGCCGTCGACCGCGGCGTGGTGCGCGACGGCGCGATCGCGGTGCGCCGGATCATGAATTTGTCGTCGTCGTTCGATCATCGATTCGTCGACGGTTATGATGCGGCGGCGATGATCCAGCGTCTGAAGGACCTGCTCGAGCATCCGGCCACGATTTTCCTACCGAAGGTTGCGCTTCCATGACCACCGATACCCCCAGACCCGCGTTCGGCTCCGTGTTGACCCGGCAGATGGCGATCGCCACCTATCGCGACGGCCGCTGGAGCGACTTCGAGCTCAAGCCGGTCGCGCCCGTCGAGCTCAGTCCCGCCGCGCACGTATTGCACTACGCGAGCACCTGCTTCGAGGGATTCAAGGCGTTTCGCCACGCGGACGGCGCGATCCGCACGTTCCGGATGGACCGGCACATCCAACGCATGCGCCAGAGCGCGCGGCACCTCGTGTTACCGGAGCCGGATCCGGCGCAACTCGGGGACATGGTCCGCGCGGTGATCCGTGGGTGCCGCGACGAGGTTCCGGAAGCGCCGGGCGCGCTGTACCTGCGACCGCTGCTGATCGGCACCACCGCGAACATCGGCGCGGCCGCGACGCCGTCGGCTGACGCCGCGCTGTTCGTGCTCGCAAGCCCCGTCTGGGACTACTTCGCGGGCGGGATGAAGCCGCTGCGGATCGTGATCGACGACGTCAACACCCGTTCGGCCGCGCACCTCGGGATGGTCAAGACCGGCGGCAACTACGCGGCGGCGATGGGCCCGACTCTCGCGGCGCGGCAGAAGTACCGCGCCGATCAGGTGCTGTTCTGCCCAGGGGGGCAGGTTCAGGAGACCGGCGCCGCGAACTTCGTGCTGCTGCGCGAGGGGCGGTTGCTCACGCGCAGCCTCGACAGCTCGTTCCTGCACGGCGTCACGCGCGATTCCCTTCTCACGATCGCCCGCGACTCGGGGCTGGAGGTCGTCGAGCGGCCGTTCGACGTCGCCGAGATGCTCGAATGGGTCCGCGGCGGCGAGGCAGCGCTATCGGGGACCGCGGCGGTGCTCGCCGGCGTCGGCACCCTGATTCACCGCGGCGCGGATGTCACCGTCGGCAGCGGCGACGTGGGCCCGATCACGCGCGACCTGCGCGCGAAACTCGTCGCGATCCAGCGGGGCGAGGTGCCGGACCGTCACGGCTGGCTCGAAACGGTGTGACCTTGGTCGCGCGGGGAGACGATCAGTACTCCTCGCGCTCCTCGTCTTCCTCGTCGTCGTCGAGGTCGTCATCGTCGTCGTCGTCGTCGTCCTCATCCTCGTCGTCTTCTTCGTCCCAATCGTCGTCCTCGTCCACGTCGCTCTCGTCCGGCGAACCCGACCAACCCTCGGGTTCGTCCGCGAGCTCGAGGTCGAGCTCCGCCCATTCCTCGACGTCGAGCTCCTCGGTGTCGCCGTCGAGGTGCTGGATTTCGATGATCTCGCCGTCCTCGTCGACGCGGATCACCTGGAAAGTCTCGTCGTTCTCGAGGTCCTCGTACCATTGCCCGACGGTCGGCTCGTATTCTCTACCCACGGCGGTCGTCCTCATCTCGGAATCAATTGCGGCGGTTTCGACGGGATGAAGTGTAGGGGAGGCGCCGGAGGCAAGCAAATCGTCGCTGGCGACGCACGGCGCGCACGAGGAGGTACACTGGCGGCCGTATGAGCACCGAGCAACACCGTGTCGCGCCGCGCCCGCTGATCGAAGCGAAGCGGATCGTCGTCAAGGTCGGATCGGCACTCCTCGTCGACGCTCAGAAGGGGCGCTTGAACCGCCGCTGGCTCGAAACCCTGGCGGACGACGTCGCCTGGCTGCGCGAACGCGGGCAGGAGGTGGTGCTGGTCTCCTCGGGCGCGATCGCGCTCGGACGGCGGCACCTCGGGCTCGCGGCAGGGAAGCTGAAACTCGAGGAGAGCCAGGCGGCCGCGGCCGTCGGGCAGATCCGCCTCGCGCATGCCTACAAGGAACTGCTGGATGCGCACGGCATCGCGGTCGCGCAGATCCTGCTCACCCTCGGCGACACCGAGGAGCGGCGCCGCTACCTCAACGCCCGTGGAACCTTGAACACCTTGCTCGCGCTCGGCGCGGTGCCGGTGATCAACGAGAACGACACGGTCGCGACCGCGGAGATCCGCTACGGGGACAACGATCGGCTGGCCGCGCGCGTCGCCCAGATGACCGGTGCCGACTGCCTCGTGCTGCTCTCGGACATCGACGGCCTGTACACCGCGAATCCCGCCGAAGACCCGGGCGCAAGCTTCATCCCGCAGGTACCCGAGATCACGCCGCAGATCGAGGCGATGGCGGGCGGCGCCGGCAGTCCCATGGGATCGGGCGGGATGCAGACGAAGATCGCCGCGGCGAAGATCGCGGTCGGCGCGGGATGCCACCTGTGCATCGCGAAGGGGGCACATGACCATCCATTGCGCCGCGTCGCGCAAGGGGCGCGCTGCACCTGGTTCGTGCCGAGCACGACGCCACTCGCGATGCGCAAGCAGTGGATCGCGGGCACCTTGAGTCCGCGAGGCGCGATCCTCATCGACGCCGGCGCGGTGCGGGCGTTGCGCCAGGGCAAGAGCTTGCTGCCCGCCGGAATCACCGGCACGGAAGGACCGTTCGACCGCGGTGACACCGTGCGCGTCGTGGCACCGGACGGCACCGAGATCGCCCGCGGCATCAGCGCGTACTCGGCCCGCGACGCGCAACGCATCGCGGGCCGGCAATCCGCCGAGATCGAGCGTGTGCTAGGCTTCCGGGGTCGCGACGAGATCGTGCATCGCGATGATCTGGTGTTGACGAAACTGCCATGACTGCGGACCCGCGCCATTCCACCGCGACCGATCGGCCGATCGGTGACCTGATGCGCGCGCTCGGCGCAGCCGCGCGCGCGGCCGAACCGGTGCTCGCGTTCGCGTCGACCGAGCAGAAGAACCGCGCGTTGCTCGCCGCCGCCGACGCGTTGCTCGATCGCCGCGGCGCTATCCTCGAGGCGAACGAACGGGATTGCCGCGAGGCGGATCGTCACGAACCGTCCGCGGCGCTGCGCGACCGGCTCAGGCTCGACGAAGCCCGGCTCGAGGCGGTCGCCGAGGGCCTGCGCGCGGTCGCCGTACTCGAGGACCCGATCGGCACGGTGCTCGCGGCGTGGCGCCGGCCGAACGGGCTGCTGATCGAGCGGCGTCGCGTGCCGCTCGGCGTCATCGGCGTGATCTACGAGAGCCGGCCGAACGTCACCGCCGATGCGGGCGCGCTGTGTCTGAAGTCGGGCAACCCGTCGATCCTGCGCGGCGGTTCGGAGAGCCTGCATTCGAATGCTGCCATCCATGCCTGCCTCGTGGCCGGCCTCGAGAACGCCGGTCTGCCCGCGAGCGCCATCCAGCTGGTACCGACCGCGGACCGGACCGCGGTCGGGCATCTGCTCGCGGACATGGCGGAGTTCATCGACGTGATCGTGCCACGCGGCGGCAAGAGCCTGATCGCGCGCGTGCAGAACGAGGCGCGCGTCCCCGTGATCGGTCATCTCGAAGGCATCTGCCACGTCTACGTCGACGGGGAGGCGGACCTCGAGATGGCGAAACGGATCGTCGTGAACTCGAAGATGCGCCGGCCCGGCATCTGCGGTGCCGCCGAAACGCTGCTCGTCGATCGGCGCGCCGCGGCGACGATGCTCGGGCCGCTGGTCACCGCGCTGCTCGACGCGGGTTGCGAGGTCCGCGGCGACGCCGAGACGATCGGCGTCGATCCACGGGTGAAAATCGCGAATGACGCCGACTGGCACGCGGAATACCTCGACGCGATCATCGCGGTGCGCGTCGTCGACGGCGTCGATGCGGCGATCGCACACATCGCGCGCTACGGCTCGCAACACACCGACAGCATCGTGACCAAGAATCCGCGAACCGCTGAGCGTTTCCTCGCGCGCGTCGACAGCGCGATCGTGCTGCACAACGCCTCGACGCAGTTCGCCGACGGCGGCGAGTTCGGCATGGGCGCGGAGATCGGCATCAGCACCGACAAGTTCCATGCGCGAGGGCCGGTCGGCGTCGAGCAACTGACGAGTTACAAATACCTGGTGCGCGGCACCGGTCAGGTCCGCGGCTGATCGCGGTGGGCCGGGGGACGGTCCGTGTTCAGAGCATCTCCTCCCACGATCGACTCAGGCGCAACGCGCTCGTGATCACGCCGACCATGCTGTAGGTCTGCGGAAAATTTCCCCACTGTCGGCCGGACTTCGGATCGATGTCCTCCGAGAACAAGCCGGCGGTGTTGCGCCGTGTGAGCAGTGCCTCGAACAGGTCGCGCGCTTCGCGGCCGCGGCCGACCCCGGCCAGCGCGTTCACGTACCAGAACGAGCACATCGTGAACGTGTTCGACGGCGGACCGAAGTCGTCGCGATGCGCATAGCGGAACACCAGGTCGTCACGCACGAGTTCCCGCTCGACTGCCGCGAGCGTCGCGACGAAGCGCGGGTCGGTGGCTTCCAGGAAACCGAGATCGGGCAGCAGCAGCACCGTCGCGTCGAGTTCCTGGCCTTCGAACGAGCCGACGAATGACTGCTTCGCGTCGCTCCAGGCGCGCAGCAGGATCTCCGCCCGCATCGCGTCGGCCCGCCGCCGCCAGAATCCGGCCCGGTCTTCTATCTTGAGCTGCGCGGCGATTCGTGCGAGGCGGTCGCACGCGGCCCAGCACATCACCGCGGAGAAGGTGTGCACTTGGGCGATGCCGCGGAACTCCCAGGGTCCCGCGTCCGGTTGCGCGAAGCGATCCGCGGCGCGCTCCCCGAGGATCTCGAGCCGGGTGTACAGGGATCGGTCGCCGAGACCGGGCAGACGTTGATCGAAGAACAGCTGGCGAGCGGCGAGCACGATCGCGCCGTATACATCATGCTGAGTCTGCTCGTAAGCCAGATTGCCGATCCGCACCGGCCCCATCCCGAGGTAGCCTTCGAGCGACTCCACGGTGCGCTCGTCTATCCGAGCCTCGGCGCCGATCCCGTAGACCGGCTGCAGCACGCCTCCGGGGGAGCGCGCGACGACACGATCGAGGTAACGAAGATAACCTTCCATCGTGTTCGTCGCGCCGAGGCGATTGAGCGCATGAATCACGAAGAAGCTGTCGCGCAGCCAGCAATACCGGTAGTCCCAGTTGCGCCCGCTGTCCGCGATCTCGGGAATCGAGGTGGTGATCGCCGCGAGCACGGCACCGGTGTCCTCGTAGGTGCACAGCTTCAAGGTGACCGCGGCCCGGATCACCGCTTCCTGCCAATCGAACGGGATCGCGAGTCCGTGTATCCACTCCTCCCAGTACTGGCGGGTCTCCTCGAGCCAGGCTCGCGCGAGCGTGAGCGGCGCTTCCTCGACCGTCTCGTCGGGCGTCAGGACCAGCGCGATCGGGCCGTCGAGCACGAAGGGGCTCTCGTCGAGGAGCGATGCGAGCGACGCATTCGTGGTCACCCGGTACAGGAGCGGTGGCGCGACGAATCGGATGTGGTGACTGCCCGCGACGCGCTGCGGCTCGCCCGCGCCATAGTCGCGCTGCGGCTTCATCCGGACCGTCACCACGGGACGCCCGGCGAGCGGCTCGATCAAGCGTACGATGCTCATCGGGCGGAACACCCGTCCACGGCGTCGAAAACGTGGACAGAAATCCGTGATCCGAACGGCACTGCCGTGCGTGTCCGTCAAGGTCGTCTGCAGCACCGCGGTGTTGCGCAGGTACCCGGAGTGCGCGTCGACGAGGTCGCGCAACTCGATCGCGAAGACCCCCTTCCGCGACCGGGCGCCATCGCGCTTCAACAGCGCGCAGAACACCGGATCGCCGTCCGGTCGCGGCAAGCAGGCCCAGACGATGCTGCCCTGCCGATCGACGAGCGCGGCCACCTGACAATTGCCGATCAGCGCGAGATCGAGCGCATCGGTGGTCGCCGGCGTCATCGACGCTCTCCGAGCGCCGCGACCTGCGCGAGCCAGACCCGCACCACCTGCGGATCGTCGATGTGCCAGCGCGCCCGCACGCGGTCGCCGACCGCAATGGAGACTCCACCACGCTGATCGACGACGCGGAAACCGTCCAGATCCGTGAGGTCGTCGCCGACGAAGACCGGGGTATGGCCGTGGAACGGCGGCTCTTCGAGGAATGCCGCGATCGCCGTGGCCTTCGTCGATTGCGACGACTTGAGTTCCATCACCATGTTGCCCTCTTGCACGTGGAAGGGGTCGCCGAGATCCGCGGCGACATCGGCCAGGCATTCGCGCGCGGCGGGCTCGAGATACGGCGCGCTGCGATAGTGCAATGCGACTGCAATCCCCTTGTCCTCGACCCGGGCCTGCGGATGGCGCATCACGAAGCTGCGCATCGCCGCTCGCGCGCCGTCGAGTGCGTCCGCGTCGACTTCCAAGCGCCGCCGGACGCCGGATGCGTCGCGCCGTTCCAAGCCGTGCAGCCCCGCAGCCGCGAATCGCCGCGGCGCGAACAATTGATCGAGATTGTCGATCGTGCGCCCGCTGATCAGCGCGAGTCGACCGTCGAGC
>JAKBCG010000094.1 GCA_021808035.1 Pseudomonadota bacterium | reverse complement strand
ACCGCGCTCGTCATCGCCCGCGAGTGGGAGCGCGGCACGCAGGAGGCGCTGATGGTCACGCGCGCGACCGTGCGCGAGATCCTGCTCGCGAAGCTTCTGCCCTACTTCGTGCTCGGCATGGGCGGGATGGGCGCGAGCGTGCTGATCGCGGTGACCTTGTTCCGGGTGCCGTTCGTGGGATCGTTCGCCGCGCTGACCGGCGCTTCGGCGCTGTTCCTGCTGGCGGCGCTCGGCATGGGCCTGCTCATATCGACCGTCGCGCGCAACCAGTTCGTCGCCGGGCAGGTCGCGATCATCGCCACCTTCCTGCCGGCGTTCATCCTGTCCGGCTTCGTCTTCGACATCGGCAGCATGCCGTTCGCGGTCCGGCTCATCACGCATCTGATCGCGGCGCGTTATTTCGTGGCGATCCTGCAGAGTCTGTTCCTCGCGGGCGACGTCTGGAGCGTGGTGCTGCCGAATGCGCTCGCGCTCGCGCTGATGGCGGCGTTCTTCCTCGGCATCGCGCAGCGCAATGCGCGCAAGCGGCTGGATTGACGGCCATGTGGCGCTCGGTATTCGCGCTGATCGTCAAGGAGCTGCTCGCGATCCTGAAGGACACGAAGAGCCGCGTCGTGCTGATCGGCCCGCCGCTGATACAGCTCGCGGTCTTCGGCTACGCCGCGACCTTCGACCTCAACCACGTGCCGCTCGCGGTCTACAATCCGGATCCGAGCGCCGCGTCGCGCGCGCTGGTCGCGAGGTTCACGGGCTCGCCGGTCTTCCGCGAGGTCGCCGAGGTCCGCGACCCTCAGGACATTCGCGGGTTGATCGACTCCCGCAAGGCGAGCTTCGTGCTGTCGATCGACCGGCGCTTCTCGCGGGATCTGCTGCGGCACCGGCCGGCACCGGTGCAGCTGCTGGTGGACGGCCGGAATTCGAATTCCGCCCTGCTCGAGCTCGGCTATGCGAGCACGATCATCACCGATTTCGAGACCGACTGGATGCGCCGCACCGGCGGCACCGGGCCGCCCGCCGTGCTCGACCTGCGCGCGGTCTACAATCAAAATCTCGACTCGCACTGGTTCATCGTGCCGGGCATCGTCGCGGTGCTCACGCAGGTGGTGACGCTGCTGGTGGTCGCGATGTCGGTTGCGCGCGAGCGCGAGAACGGCACCTTCGATCAGCTGCTGGTCACGCCGATGCGACAGGGGGAGATCCTGCTCGGCAAGGGTATCCCCGGTTTGCTGATCGGTGTGCTGGAGGCGACGGTGGTCATTCTGGCGACGGTGTTCTGGTTCAAGGTGCCCTTGCGGGGCGGCCTGGTGCCGCTGTATCTCGGGCTCGTGCTGTTCGTCGCGGCGGTCACCGGGATCGGGCTCATGATCTCCTCGCTCGCGGTCACCCAGCAACAGGCGCTGCTCGGCGCGTTCCTGTTCATGGTGCCGTCGATCATTCTGTCGGGATTCGCGACGCCGATCGCCAACATGCCGACGATCATCCAGGAACTGACCGAGGTCAATCCGATGCGGCATTTCCTGTCGATCGTGCGCGGCGTGTTCCTCGAGGGCGCGACGACCGAGTCCCTGTGGCCGCATCTTTGGCCGATGGCGGTGATCGGGGCGGTGAGCCTGGTCGCGGCGGCCTGGCTGTTTCGACGACGCTCGTACTGAGCCCGATGCCCTTTGCCGGGCTACGCGCGGGGGGCGATCACCGCGACCGAGAAGTCGCGCTGTTCCCAGCGACCGGCCTGCGGCCAGTAGAACGTGAACTGCACGCTGTCGCCAGGCCGCAGACGGCGCGTCGGCAGGCGCACCACGTGGCTGAGGCCCCAGTCTTCGCTCGCCGTGTCCTCCGGGTCGTGCCAGCCGTTGACGCCCCAGCGGACGAGCGTCGGGACCTCCGTGAGAACACACAGGTCCTGGCCCGCGTACAGGTGGCGTCGTGGATGGCGGAATCGCCAGAGTCGATCGGCGGGTTCGGTGCGATTGGCACCGTAGCGCTGCCAGGTCCGCGTCGGCGCATCGACCGGATGGCCTCGGCCGAGACTCATGCACAACTTGACGTACTCCGCATGCGCCCACACGAGCGGCATCGCCGAGCCGCTCGGTCGCCCGGGTTCCAGGCCGAACTCGGGAATCGCCTCGGCATCCCAGACCTGCTCCGGCAACAGTCCGCCGCGGCCGGTCATCGCCGCCATGGCCGACAAATGGACCTGCGGGTCTTCGCCGGCGAGCAAGCCGTAGTGACCGCGCTCGCCGGTCAGGAGCGGCCAACCCCGCCCTCGTCCGGAACCATCGAACGGCCGGCCATCCGGATGTTCACCGTACCCGTCGTCGTTGTAACGATGCCAGACCGGGCCGCGTGGCGTCTTCGTGCTGAGCAGACGGTCCATAGCGCGCACGCTCGCAACGATGTGCGGATCCGACGCCGTGCGCAGGCCGTAGCGGACGAGTTGGAGGAAATCGGTCGCGATCTGCTCGTCGGCGGCAAGCCCGAAATCGGCGCGACGGTTCTTGATCCTCAGATTTTCATGTTTCGCACCGTCCTCATGAACGAGCACGTCGGCAGGCGCGCTCCGCATGTAATAGCCCGGCACGCCCAGGCGCTGCGCGAGCGCCGTGCCCTCGGCCCAGCACCAGGACTCCACGTTCGCATTCCAGTCGTCCGCGACCATCAGCGCGACCGCGGCCGAGCGCTCGTCGAGAAACGAAGCCCCTTCGACGAACGCGCTGATCGCGACCGCGAGCGTGAACGTGTTGATGCCCGCGTTCTCCTCCCAGCGATCCTGGCCGGTGACCGGCCCTTCGCGCACCAGGAAGCGCAGCGCGCGCAGAATCATGTCGCGCACCGGAATGTCGCCGAGCGCATGGCGCTCCTCCAGGGCCGCGGCGAGCAGGACCGGGAACGCGGTTTCGTCGAGTTGCACACCCTGCCAAAAGGGGCGGCCTCCGAGCCACTGGTTCTGCAGCCAATGGCCGTCGGCCTGCTGGGTCGCTGCGAGATAGGCGAGAACCTCGCGCGCCTCCTCGAGCGCATCGAGCGCGATCAATGCGCCGGCGGATTCGACGAGATCACGCGCCCAGACCAGGTGATAACCGCCGCGGCTGGTGCTGACTTCGCCCCACGGCACGGCGAGGCTCGCGACCATTGCTCCCCGGTAGGTGCGATCGCCATGAACCTTCAGCACCGCCGCCGATCGGGCGAGCAGCCGGATCTGGTCGGCATCGAGTCGGGAAGAGACTCTCGTACGCCAGTGCTGCGCCGTGCGCCACGCGCGCCATCCATCCAGGTACCCATCCCAGGCGGCGTCGAAGCCTTCCAGCAGGCTGGAAAGCGCGAGTGTCGCGGCGGCCTCCTTGCTCGTCGAAAACCCGACCGCGATGCAACCAGCACGTGCCAACGCGGCCCCGAGCGCGGTTTCGCCAGGTCCGGCCGCGGCATACGACCAGGACATCCGGCCATTGCGGGAGAAGTCCTGCCACAGGTCGCTTGCGCCGACTTCGCCGACGGAACGTTGCCCGGTGTGTATTGCGCCTTGTCGATTGCGTTCGAGCACGGCGAGTCCGAACGGCCCCTGCTCCGCCCACAGCACCGGGTGGCCGCGCCAGTCCTCGGCCCAGGCCTGGTTGCGGGTCGCGTCGCCGCCGAGGCGCGAGGCCAGCAGCAGGTACGGGGACAAGGACTCGTCACCCTCCAGATCGTAGTCGACGAGCAGCACGTCGCGGCTGGGGTCGGTGCACACCCGCAGGGTGAATCGAAACCGCGGATGCGTATGGACGATCGTCGCGGCGGGAATATCGTCCTCCGCCCATTCGACTCGATAGTGCGGATGGCGGCGCAGCTCGCACCAGAATCCGGCGCCGTCGGCGATGAGGAAACCCAGGTCGCGGATCTGCGGAATGTCGATGCGTGGATAGTAGACCTCGCTGAGAATGCCCTGCGCGAGCGTGAACCAGATCCGGCTGCTGCCGATGGCGGTACCCACGAGATCCTTGCGGGCGCAGGCCCAGACCGGCGTTGGGTGCGGATTCGCGGGCGCGCGGCCACGCGGTACCGGGACTTCCATGAGGATTGTTCCTGTCGTTCGTGGTCGGGGCACGAGGTTGGACCGCGCGCTCCCGGCACAAGTTCAGCGACCAGCTCGGCATGCGGTCTCCTCCGAGGTACAACGTGATGCCCAGGAGGGCTCCGTCGCCGACCACCAGGATCACCGTCGACGCGCCATTCGTCATCGCATACCGCAGCGAGACGAGCGAGTTGGTTGGAAGAGGGTCGTGTCGCGACGACTCCGCTCCCATTCGGGCTCGCGTTCGTTTGCGGCTACGAATCCACGCCCCGCACAGAGCCGGCATCTCCCGGATGCCGCTCGACTGATAGACGTGGCCGGCCACGGCCGGTCCGACGATCGATCCCGCACCGAGCGCGATGGCCGGCATTCCGCCCAAACGTCCGCTCACGTCCAGCCGGGGCATCACGCCGATGGCGTAGGTAAGCACGAAGGTGGCGAGCCCGTTGATCTCCATTGCTTCCTTGCTCATCGCGGCATGCTGGATGAACTGTCGACCACCCACGGCTCTCTGGCGCGAGGGGGACGGCCCGGCCACGATTCGGCTGGTCGAGGCCGTCCCCGATCAAAAGGCTCGTCTACTTCTTCATGCATTCGAGCATGAACTTCCACCGCGCTTCTCGTCGCAGGTTCTTGTCGTTCGCTTGCTTGAAGCAGGCATCGTGCTTGGCCGGATCCTTCACGGCGAGTTGATTCAGTTCCCGGGCATAGGGGTTTGCAGCACGGTATCGGCCCGCCCCATAGGGTGAATACGGTCCCGGCCCGCCGGCAGGCCAATTCGGCCTTGGCGCCGTTCGTTATTCGTCGTCACATCGCGGCTTTTGCGTATGGCAATCCGCCGGCATCTCCGACGACCCTCGCGTCTCCTATTGTCCATCCTCGGACTTGACGATTACTGTTATTTTGATAATATTAAAATTATGAAATCCAAGGATGCGGTCCTCTCCTTGAGCGCGCTCGCACAGACCTCGCGCCTCGCGATCTTCCGGCTGCTGGTCAAGCGGGGCCCGGAGGGCTATACACCCGGCGATCTGATCCAGAAGCTCGGCATTCCGGCGCCCACACTGTCCTTTCATCTGAAGGAGCTGCAGCGCGCCTGCCTGATCGAGGCACGGCGCGAAGGGCGATGCCTGTACTACCGCGCCGATTTCGATTGCATGAACGCGCTGATCGCGTTTCTCACGGAGAATTGCTGCAGCCTCGGCAGCGCCGGCTGTGAAGTGGCGTGCGCGCCCGTCGCGGCGCGTTCACAACCTCGTACACCACTGCAAAGGAAGCGCGCATGAAGCGCTTTCACGTCCACGTCTCGGTCAAGGATCTTGCGCGGAGCGTTCGCTTCCATTCGACGCTGTTTGCCACCGCGCCCTCGCCCGCGAAGGCGGAATCATGCGGCTAACGACGCAGGGGGCTGACCGCATCGACAACGTGCTGTTCCTGTGCACCGGCAATTCCGCGCGCAGCATCCTCGCCGAAGCGATCCTCAATCACCTCGGCAACGGCCGGTTCCGCGGCTTCAGCGCGGGTAGCCACCCGAAGGGCGAGGTGAACCCGCTCGCGATCGACCTGTTGCGCCGGCTCCGTCTGCCGATCGAGGGTCTGCGCAGCAAGAGCTGGGACGAATTCGCGGCGCCCGGCGCCCCGCGCCTGGACTTCGTGTTCACGGTCTGTGACAACGCCGCCGGCGAGATCTGCCCCTACTGGCCGGGCACGCCGGTGACCGCGCACTGGGGCATCCCCGATCCGGCCGCGGTCGAGGGCACGGAAATCGACCGGCAGCTCGCGTTCCGACAGGCATTCACGGCGCTCGAACGCCGTATCAAGGCATTCATCAGCCTTCCGCACGCCTCGCTCGATGCGCTCGCGCTGCGGGAGCGGCTGGCCGAGATCGGCAGGAACTGAGCATGTCGACCTTCGAACGCCATCTGACGCTCTGGGTCGCGGCCTGCATCGTCGCCGGCATCGCCTTCGGTCAGTTCCTTCCGGGTGTCTTCCAGACGATCGGCCATGCGGAAATCGCGCAAGTCAACCTGCCGGTCGCGGTGCTGATCTGGCTGATGATCATCCCGATGCTGATGAAGATCGACTTCGGCGCACTCGCCGAGGTCCGCCGCCACTGGCGCGGCATCGGCGTCACCCTGTTCGTGAACTGGGCGGTGAAGCCGTTCTCGATGGCGCTGCTCGCCTGGGTGTTCATCGGTCATTGGTTCCGACCCTACCTGCCGGCCGCGCAGATCGACTCCTATGTCGCCGGCCTGATCCTGCTCGCGGCGGCGCCTTGCACCGCGATGGTTTTCGTCTGGAGCAATCTCGCCGACGGTGACCCGCATTTCACGCTCTCGCAGGTCGCGCTCAACGATCTCATCATGGTGATCGCATTCGCCCCGATCGTGGGACTGCTCCTCGGGCTGTCGGCGATCACGGTTCCATGGGCCACCTTGCTCCTGTCGGTCGGCTTGTACATCGTGGTTCCGGTGCTGATCGCCCAGGCGGCGCGGCGCACGTTGCTGGGCGGCGGAGCGGACCGGCTCGCCAGCGCGCTCACCCACCTCGGACCGGTCAGTCTGATCGCGCTGCTCGCGACGCTCGTAATGCTGTTCGGATTCCAGGGATCGCAGATCCTGCGCCAACCGTTGATCATCGCGCTGCTCGCGGTGCCGATTCTGATCCAGGTGTACTTCAATGCCGGGCTCGCGTACCTGCTCAACCGCGCGACCGGGGAGGCGCATTGCGTGGCGGGACCCTCGGCGCTGATCGGCGCGAGCAACTTCTTCGAGCTCGCGGTGGCCGCGGCGATCAGCCTGTTCGGCTTCGACTCGGGAGCGGCGCTCGCGACGGTGGTCGGCGTGCTGATCGAGGTACCTGTCATGCTGTCGGTCGTCAAGATCGTGAACGCGACGCGCGGCTGGTATGAGCAAGGCGCCGGGCAGCGGCCGTCCATCGAGCGCCAGGATCCGACCGTCCCCCGCGACCGTATCGCCGTCGTCGACCAGCAAGCGGCCGGTCTGGTCACCGCGAAAGATGAAGTACTGCAGATCGAGGGTCCACTGCGCCGCATCGATCATTTGCACCCGAATCAGGAACGCGTCGACACCGTCGCTGATCGGCGCGCACGCAGATCCGGGGCATCATCCGGCTGACCTTCCGTCAATAGCCATGCCAGGCTGGCTCGACCAAGAGCGAGCCATCCGTGCGCCACCGAACCAGGAGCCGGTCGGCGCAAACCTCAGGAGTGGATCTGGGTCCCGAATACACGATCCCAGAACGCGGTCGTGACGCCAAAATTGCCGCGCTTCGGCGAATAGTGGTGCCGTAGATGACGAACGCGCCGACTCTCGAGATGGCGTCGCAAGGCGCCGCCGCGCGAATGATGGATCCAGTGGTGGGTCAGACCATACCAGAGGTAACCGATCATCACCCCGGCGGTCAGCCCGCCGGCGATCGGCAGGCCGACGAAGTGCCAGATCGGCAGGAGGAGAAAGCCGATCAGCACCGCGAGACTCAGCCAGGTTGGCGTTCCCACGTAGTCCTGCGGCGCGCGATGATGCAGCGCGTGCATCCGCGCGAGATAGGCGGTTTGGTGCAGTGCGATCCGGTGCAACCAATATTCGAGGAACGTCCAGACTCCGATTCCCAGTAGCAGTGCGCCGGCCCATGCTCCCACTGCCCGTGCGTCCACGGCGTCGTCCAGAGTCGCCGCCGACAGGACCGCGATCACGACTGGATAGACGGTGAAATCCGCGTAGTAACCCCATTTGCTGAGCCGCATGGATGCATCACCCCATCGAAGAGTCGCGCCATTGGACCACGAATCGAGGGAGTCGGTTTCCTGCGACGACGCCCCCATAGGCCGCCAGGGCGGCGGACGACCGCACGAGCGCAGATGGCCTCCGCTGCCGCCGGCTCAGTCGTCGTTACGAACCCGGATCCGACGATGCCAGTCTTTCACGCCGTGGATGGATCGGGCAATGACCACCGCGCGGTCGGCGCCCGCTTGCGTGCGGACGCTGCCTCGCCGTACCGACTATCCGGCCCGCCTCGCGCACCCTTGCCCTGAGCGATGCGCGTGCGCTCCCGTCACGGACCGTATCCCCACTTCGATTGCCTCACCAAGTGAGCTCGATGACCTTGAGAATTGCCTCGATCGCGGACGACACTGCGCAGGTGACCCTCGATTCGATCGGCGACGGCGCGATCCGGATCGACATCTCCGGCAAGGTCACCGACCTCAACCCGACGGTCGAACGCATGACCGGCCGGCCACTGCAAGCCGCGAGCCGGCGCTCAATCCGCCGACGATGGCGATTCCGCACAACAAGACCGCGACGCCGAGTGTTAACACCGTGCGGATACGCCGTGATAGTGAAGAGACGGCCATCGAGGACACAGCGGCG
>JAKBCG010000093.1 GCA_021808035.1 Pseudomonadota bacterium | reverse complement strand
CGTCCGGTCGCTGGAATAGTCCTCGGCGTGGACACCGACGATCGCGGCCTTGATCCGCAGATTGATGTCCTTCGACACCAGCGTCACGCGCGCTTGCCGGAATTTTTGCTGCAACGCGAGGGTGTTCGCGAGAATCGCGTTGTCGGCACCCTGGCCCGGCAGACTCGCCGGCAACGCGCTCTCCAGCAACGCCGTCTGGAAGAACAATCGACCCGCCGGCGGCCGCTTGCCGTGGTTGATCGGCGCGTCGGCGGGCAGCGCGAGACCGCGGTCGATCTGCGCCTTGGTCGCGCCTTGCATCAACTCGTCGAGGAACCGGCTCACCTGGCGCACGTTGCGCGCCGATTCGGACAGCCCCTTCTTGCCGGCGTCGAGTTCCTCGAGCACCGTCATCGGAATGTAGACGTCGTGCTCCTCGAAGCGGAAGATCGCGGTCGGATCGTGCATCAAGACGTTGGTATCGAGCACGAAGATCCGGCGATCCGTCGGACCGCCACGCTTCGCCGAGCCGCCGCGGACCGGGCGCGACTCGCCGGTCACAGCGCTTTCACCGCCGCAAGCACCGCCTCGACGTGTCCGTCGACCTTGACCTTGCGCCAAGCCTCGCGAAGTACCCCGTCGGCGTCGATCAGGAAGGTGCTGCGCTCGACGCCGCGGAATTTCCGTCCGTAGAGGCTCTTCTCGCGGATCACGTCGTACCGTTCGCAGACCTGGCGATCCGGGTCGCTCAGCAGTTCGAACGGCAAGGCATGCTTTGCCTTGAACTTGCGGTGGGACTCGACGCCGTCCGGCGAGATGCCGACGATCGTCGCGCCGGCCGCCCGGAACTTCGCGTGGGCGGCCGCGAACGCCAGGCCTTCCGTGGTGCAGCCCGGGGTGTTGTCGCGGGGGTAGAAATAGAGCACGAGCGGAGAGCCGAGCGCCGCGGCGAGCGTCCAGTCCCCGCCCGTTCCAGCGAGGTGGAACGACGGCGCCTTCCGGCCGATCTCGACCTTGCCGCGCGGCATTCGATCAGTTCTTCACGGGTTCGAAGATCGCGTCGAGGTTCTGGTGATCGCAAAAATCCAGGAATTCCTCGCGCAGCACGCCGATGTGCAGGCGGCTCGGGACGTTCACGATCATCTGGATCGAGAACATCGGCGCCCCGGTATGCGCCGCCGCGTAGGACCGGGTCGACAGTTCCGCGATGTCGACGCCGCGCTGCGAGAAAAACCCCGCCATCGAGGCGACGATTCCGGTCTGGTCGAGGCAGACGACGTCGACGGAGTAGGGCAGCAGATCGTTGCGCGCCGCGCGCGCCTCGGTGCGGCGCATCTGGATGTTGATGCCGCTCGCGTCGCCGAGCTTCTTGAATTCTCCCTCGAGCTTCGCGAGCGTGTGCCAGTTGCCGGTCACGAGCAGCAGCATCGCGAACTCGTTACCCAGCGACGCCATGCGGCTCTCGCTGATGCTGCCGCCGCAGTCCGCGACCGCTTTGGTCAGTTCGTGGACCATTCCCACGTGGTCGGGACCGACCGCCGATATCACGATGTGCTGTTTCATGGCGCGCAGATTCTACCTAAGGATCGCCCGTCGTGGCGATGCGGCCTGCGGGGACGCGCTTGCCATGGATGCGGATGCCACTTATTTTAGCGCGCTGGATCGGGTCCCGGGCGGTTCGAAGCGGAGTCAGGCGATGTTCACCGGTAGTTTGGTCGCGATCGTGACGCCGATGACGGCGGACGGATCGCTCGATTGGCCCGCTTGGGACCGATTGCTCGATTTCCACCGGGCCGAGGGCTCGAACGGGGTGGTCGTCGCGGGCACCACCGGCGAGTCGCCGGCGCTCACCGTGGACGAAATCGCGGAAATGGCGCGCCGCGCCGTCGCGCGCTGTCGCGGCGCGATGCCGGTGATCGTCGGCACGGGGACGAATTCGACCGCCGAGACGGTCGCCCGCACGCGGGCGCTGTCGCGCTTGGGGGTCGACGGCGTGATGATCGTGACCCCGTACTACAACAAGCCCCCGCAGCGGGGGATGATCGAGCATTTCCAGGCCGCGGCGGACGCGTCCGCGGTCCCGGTGATCCTGTACAACGTCCCGGGACGCACCGCGGTCGACCTGCTGCCGGCGAGCGTCGCGCATCTTGCCCGGCATCCGCGTATCGTCGCGCTGAAGGAGGCGACGCCGTCGCTGGACAGGGGACGCGAACTGCTCGCCGCCTGTCCGCCCGGATTCACGGTGCTGTCCGGGGATGACGCGAGCGCGATCGAGTGGATCGGAATCGGCGCGCACGGGGTGATTTCGGTCACCGCGAACGTCGCGCCACGCCGCATGCATCAGGCGAGCGCTGCGGCGATGCGGGGCGAATTGGATGCGGCGCGGCGGATCGACGCCTCCCTGCAGGAACTGCATCGGGCGCTGTTCGTCGAGTCGAGCCCGATACCGGTCAAATGGGCGGTTGCGCAACTCGGCCTGATGGGCTGCGGGATCAGGCCGCCGTTGATCGAGCTGAGTGCCGGCCACCACGAGACCGTGCGGCGCGCGATGCGCGCCGCCGGGATCTCCAACGAGGAATCGAATTCATGAGACCGATTCGGGCAATGGGAATCGCGGCCGTCGCCGCATTGATGTCCGGCTGTCACCTGTTGCGGCCGCACTGCGGCGGGTACGAGGAGTACCGGAGCGCCGAGGTGATCGCGCCACTGCGGGTTCCCGAGGGAATGCAGGACCCGGAGTCGAAGGAGGCGCTGCGAATACCGCCCGCGGCGGCCGGTGCGCCGCCCCTCGCGGCCAAGGACGCCTGCCTCGAGAAGCCGCCGAAATACCGGGAAAACCCGCGATGAGCCGCGGCGCGCGGCGGCCCGCCGCGCGCCGATTTGCCCGCCGCGATGACCTCCGGTAGGCTTGCCTGCCCGCGATCCGAGCGCGGAGAGGTGGCCGAGTGGTCGAAGGCGCTCGCCTGGAAAGTGAGTAACACCCCAAAAGGTGTTCGAGGGTTCGAATCCCTCCCTCTCCGCCAATCGCCGGGATGAGTCCATGGTGGCTCGCGTTCGCATCTTCGCGACGATCGTCCGTGAACCCCGTCAGGCCCGGAAGGGAGCAGCGGTAGCGGTACTTGATCGGGCGCCGGAGTCCTGCGGGCGCGGGCCGCCACCCCGAATCCGATCCGCAACCGACGCGATACCGTTAAACTCGAGCCCATGAGCTACGTCGTACTGGCGCGCAAATGGCGCCCGAAGAGGTTCTCGGAGCTGGTCGGGCAGGAGCACGTGTTGCGCGCGTTGTCGAACGCGTTGGACAGCGGCAAGGTGCACCATGCGTTCCTGTTCACCGGGACGCGCGGGGTCGGCAAGACGACGGTCGCGCGGATCCTCGCGAAATCCCTGAATTGCGAGACCGGCGTGAGCTCGAATCCCTGCGGCACCTGCGCCGCCTGTCGCGAGATCGACGAAGGCCGGTTCGTCGACCTGATCGAGGTCGACGCGGCTTCCCGGACCAAGGTCGACGACACCCGCGATCTGTTGGACAACGTGCAATACGCGCCGACCCGCGGCCGATTCAAGGTGTACTTGATCGACGAGGTGCACATGCTGTCGAATCACTCCTTCAACGCGCTGCTGAAGACGCTCGAGGAGCCGCCGCCGCACGTGAAGTTCCTGCTCGCGACGACCGATCCGCAGAAGCTCCCGGTCACGGTCCTGTCGCGCTGCCTGCAGTTCAGCCTGAAGCGCCTGTCGCCGGCGCTGATCGGCGGGCGACTGCGGTTCATCGCGGGTGAGGAAGGCCTGAACTGCGACGTCGGCGCGCTCGACGCGATCGCACGGGCGGCGGACGGGAGCCTTCGCGACGCGCTGAGTCTCCTCGATCAATTCATCGCGTTCGGCGGCTCGCAACTGACCGAGCGCAACGCGCGGGCGATGCTCGGCACGATCGATCGGCGGCACGTCGTGCGCTTGATCGACGCGCTCGGGCGCGGCGACGGCGCGCAACTCCTGTCGGTCGTGCGCGAGTTCGACCAGGACGCGCCGGACTATGATCGGGCGCTCGTCGAGCTCGCGGCGTACCTGCAGCGGATCGCGATCGTCCAGGTGGTGCCGGACGCGGCGCGCGACGAGGAGTCGGTGCAGGACGACGACCTGCCGCGCCTCGCCGCCGCGCTGACCCCGGAGGACGCGCAGCTCTACTATCAGATCGCGCTGATCGGCCGCCGCGACCTGAATCTCGCGCCCGATCCACGAATCGGGTTCGAGATGACGGTGTTGCGCATGCTCGCGTTTCGGCCCGGCGAAGAGGCGCGCGGCGCCGCTTCGTCGACCGGCTCGTCGGCCACCGCGTCGGCCGCCTCGTCCGCCGCGAAGCCGGCGCCGTCCGCGGCGAAGCCGTCGGGCGAGGTTCGTGCGGCGCCGTCGCCGGCGGCGAGCCCCGATTCGATCGATGCCCGCGATTGGCCGGGGATCGTCGATGCGGCGGGGCTCAGCGGAATGGCGCGGCAGTTCGCGCTGAACTGCGTGCCCTCGTCGTTCGCGAACGACATGCTGCACCTGCGGATGGATTCGGCCGCCGCGGATCGGCGCACCCGGCAGGTGGAGGAGCGGCTCGTGCAGGCGCTCGGCCGGCATTTCGGCCGGCCGGTTCGGGTGTCCTTCGAGGTCGCCGAGTCGGCTCTGGCGACGCCGGCGCGACAACGACAGCGCGCCGAGCAGGATCGCGTGGCGGGTGCCGTCGCCGCGTTCGCGGACGATCCCGCGGTGAAGGGCTTGCGCGAGCGATTCGGGGCGGAGATCGACGTGGCGTCGATCAAGCCCGTCAATTGAGTACGAGGGGGCGGGACGATGATCAAGGGTGGAATCGGCAACCTGATGCGCCAGGCGCAGCAGATGCAGGAAACGATGCAAAAGGCGCAGGCGGAGCTCGCCGCGCTCGAAGTGACCGGTGAGTCCGGCGCGGGCATGGTCAAGGTCGTGATGAACGGCCGGCACGAGGTGAAGCAGATCAAGATCGAACCGCGGCTCCTCGGCGAGGATCGGGACATGCTCGAGGACCTGCTGGTAGCCGCGGTCAACGATGCATCGCGGCGCATCGCGGGGCGCATGGAGGAGAAGTACGCGGGCCTGATGTCGGGCATGAATCTCCCGCCTGGCATGAAGCTGCCGTTCTGAGCCGTCCGCGGCCGCGCTCCCCCGACCTCACGCGACGATGAAATACACGCCGGCGCTCGCGCGACTGATCGAAGCACTGCGCTGCCTGCCCGGCGTCGGACCGAAATCCGCGCAGCGGATGGCGTTTCATCTGCTCGAGCGCGATCGCGACGGCGGCCGCCGCCTGGGTCAGGCGCTCGCCGAGGCGATCGAGGCCGTCGGCCACTGCGAACGCTGCCGGATGTTGAGCGAGGAGCGGATCTGCCCGATCTGCGAGTCCGAGAGCCGCAACGGCAGCCTGCTGTGCGTCGTCGAGTCGCCGGCGGACGTCGTCGCGATCGAACAATCCGGCGGCTTCCGGGGACGCTATTTCGTGCTGATGGGGCACCTGTCGCCGCTCGACGGGATCGGTCCGGCCGAACTCGGCCTCGACGAGTTCGAGCGACGGGTCGCGGCGGGAGACGTCGCCGAGGTCATCCTCGCGACGAACCCGACCGCCGAGGGTGAGGCGACCGCCCATTATCTCGGGGAAATCGCGCTCCGTCATGGCGTCAAGGCTTCGCGGATCGCGCACGGCGTGCCGGTCGGCGGCGAGTTGGAGTACGTCGACGGGGGCACGCTTGCGCACGCGCTCGCGGGCCGCACGGCGGTCACCTAGCCGATTCCCCTGGGTCGAGGGTCGCCCGGCCGCGCGCTCAGCGCGTCGCGAAACGCTCGTACAACCGCAGCAGGCGCCGGTAGCTCTCGTACCGGCGCGGACTGATCGCGCCGGCCTCGACCGCGGCGCGAACCGCGCAGCCGGGTTCGCGCAGGTGCCGGCAATCGCCGAACCGGCAACCCCTCGCGAGCGCGTGGATCTCGACGTAGCCGCGTTCCGCGGCCCGTGCGATCCGCGCCGGCGGTGCGAAGTCGCGCACGCCCGGCGCATCGATGATCGCCGCGTCGGCGCCGAGCCGGTAGCGGCGCGCGGTCGTCGTCGTGTGGCGACCCTCCCGATCGCGCGTGAGCTGCGCGGTCTGGGCTTCGGCCGCCGGCACCAGCGCATTGACCAGCGTGGACTTGCCGACACCCGACTGCCCGACCAGCAGGGTCGCGCCCGTGGCGAGCCGCGCGCGCATCGCCTCCATCCCGGCCCCGGAGTGCGCGCCGACCGCGGCGATCGTCAGCCCGAGACGGCGATAGTTCGCGACCTCCTCAGCGATCGGCGCGCCGTCGAGGTCGCTCTTGTTCACGATCAGCATGGCGTCGATCCCGGCTTGCAGGGCCGCGGCCCAATAGCGGTCGACCACGAACCAATCGGGTGCCGGCCGTGGCGCGACCACGATCGCCAGCCGATCCAGGTTCGCGGCGACCGGTTCGGCGCGCCCGCGCGAGTCGACCCGTTCCAGGCCGTTGCGGCGAGACGCGAGCGCCTGCACGGTCGGCATCCCGCCCGCGTCGCGGCGCCACTCGACCTCGTCGCCGCAGACGACCCTGAGACTGCGACCGGCGAGCGCGCAGTGCATCGTCTCGCCCCCGGCGAGCACGAGCGCGCCGCGCCCGTAGGCGGCGAGCACGATGCCGGTTCCGGACGGCGGTGCGCTCATCGAGGCTCCGGTCCGCGCTCTGGTAACATCCG
Source organism: Pseudomonadota bacterium (assembly GCA_021808035.1). Classification (GTDB taxonomy): domain Bacteria; phylum Pseudomonadota; class Gammaproteobacteria; order Steroidobacterales; family Steroidobacteraceae; genus Bog-1198. The sequence goes on along the minus strand of JAKBCG010000093.1, from coordinate 1,710 downwards.
TGGCCGCGCCGTGCGTACCGGAAAGGGGAGTCGATGAAATCCGCCCACAATCTGATCTGGATCGATCTGGAGATGACCGGGCTCGATCCCGACGGCGATCGGATCATCGAGATCGCGACGATCGTGACCGACTCGCAGCTCTCGACCCTCGCCGAGGGGCCGGTGCTCGCGATCCATCAGAGCGACGAGACGCTCGCGCGGATGGACGACTGGAACCGCACGCAGCACGGCGGCTCCGGGCTCACCGCGAGGGTGCGCGCGAGCCGCGTCGACGAGGCGGACGCGGAGCGGGCGACGCTCGAGTTCCTCGAGGCCTGGGTCGAGCGGGGACGATCGCCGATGTGCGGCAACAGCGTGTGCCAGGACCGGCGCTTTCTCGCGCGCCACATGCCGGCGCTCGAGAAGTTCTTCCACTACCGGAACCTGGACGTGAGCACGCTCAAGGAACTCGCCATGCGCTGGGCACCACGCGTCGCTGAGGGGCTCCAGAAGCCCTCGACGCACCTCGCGCTCGACGACGTGCGCGAGTCGATCCGCGAACTGCAGTACTACCGGGAGCGCCTGCTTCGTCCGTTCTGAGAGACCCGCTCACGCGGGCTCCGACGCCAGGAACAGTGCGGTGTCGATCACGCTGTCCGGGTTCAGCGACAGGCTGTCGATGCCCTGGGCGACCAGCCATCGCGCGAGCTCGGGGTGGTCGGAGGGACCCTGGCCGCAGATGCCGACGTACTTGCCCTGCGACTTGCATGCGCGGATCGCCATCGCCATCAGGGCCTTGACCGCGTCGTCGCGCTCGTCGAAGAGCTTCGCGATGACGCCGGAGTCGCGATCGAGGCCGAGCGTGAGCTGGGTGAGGTCGTTGGACCCGATCGACATGCCGTCGAAGTGCTCGAGGTAGCGCTCGGCGAGCAGCGCGTTGGTCGGGAGCTCGCACATCATGATCAACCGCAGTCCATTCTCGCCGCGCCGCAAGCCGTTCGCCGCGAGCAGTCTCGTGACCGCCGCGGCCTCGGACGGCGATCGCACGAACGGCACCATCACCTGCACGTTGGTCAGGCCGAACTCGTCCCGGACGATCTTCAGCGCGCGGCACTCGAGTTCGAAGCAGGGGCGGAACGCCGTGTCGACGTAGCGCGCCGCGCCGCGGAACCCGAGCATCGGGTTCTCCTCGTGCGGCTCGTAAGCCTTGCCGCCGATCAGGTTCGCGTACTCGTTCGATTTGAAGTCGGAGAGGCGCACGATCACCGGCTCGGGCGCGAACGCGGCCGCAATCTGCGCGATGCCCTCGACGAGCTTCTCGACGTAGAAGGTGATCGGATCCGCATAGCCGGCGACCTGCTTGCGGATCGTCTCCTTGAGCTCCGCGTTCTGCTTGTCGAGTTCCAGCAGCGCGCGCGGATGCACGCCGATCATGCGATTGATGATGAATTCCAGGCGCGCGAGCCCGACCCCCTTGTTCGGGATCCGCGAGAAGTCGAACGCGCGGTCGGGATTGCCGACGTTCATCATGATCCGCACCGGCAGCGCCGGCAGCGAGTCGAACTCGACGCTGCGCCGATCGAAGTCCAGCATGCCGTCGTAGACGTGGCCGGTGTCGCCCTCGGCGCAGGACACCGTCACGGCCTGGCCGTCGGCGATCACCCGGGTCGCGTCGCCGCAGCCGACGACCGCGGGTATCCCGAGCTCGCGGGCGATGATCGCCGCGTGACA
>JAKBCG010000092.1 GCA_021808035.1 Pseudomonadota bacterium | reverse complement strand
CAGACCGTCGACGCTCGGATCACGGTATAGCAGCAGGTTGCGGTTTCCCTGTTTGATTCCGCTGATCGTATAGGATGGAATCTTGTAGATGCCGTAGTACTGGGGAAAATCGGCGATGATCGCGCGAGCGAGCAACGCGAGGTCGTACGCGGTGGTGTAGTGATCCGGGGCCGGGTAGCCGCTTGCGTTCTCGAAGTGCGTGCCCTTCATGCCAAGTCGCTGCGCATAGTCGTTCATCAACTGAACGAACGCGCCCTCGGACCCGGCGACGTGTTCGGCCAGCGCGATCGCCGCGTCATTGCCCGACTGCACGATCATCCCTTTGTAGACCTTCGACAACGGGTAACGCTGGTGGAGCTTCAGGAAGCTGGTCGAACCGTCCGTGACCGCGCCGCCCTTCTTCCACGCGTGCTGGCTGATGTAGACCGGATCATCCCAGTGCGCCTTGCCGCTCGCCAGCGCCGCGTCGACGACGTATGCGGTCATCAGTTTGGTGAGCGATGCCGGCGAAAGCCTTTCATGCATGTTCTTGTGCGCGAGGAGGTCGCCGGTCTGATAGTCCATCAGCACGTACGAATCCGCCTCCAGCGTTGGCGGCGGCGGAACCGGCAACTGTGGCATCGCGGAAGGCGGCGGTGGCCCGGGCGTCTGGGCGGCGGCACAAGTGGCGAGTGCCAGGGACAACAGAGGCAGCAGGCGCAGTGGCGTCTTCATAGGAGACTCGTTTTGGATTCGGGCGGGATTATACAGCGGCTGCGCCGCGACTGCCGCTCAGACCACCGCCAGCGCCGCAAGTTCCTGGAACCGTGGGTCGTCGGCACGGCCACCGCTGGCACACCGGGTCGGGCCGCGGGTTCTCCGATGGCGTAGTCCGCGGGAGATTGCTCGGCTGCGGTGCTCACCGTAGCATTCGGACGATGAACTCCGACGCATCGATCGTCAGGGCATGCGCATGACGACGCCGACCGATTGGGTCATTCTGCTCGATGTCGACAACACGCTGCTGGACAACGATCGCGTGCTCGACGACCTGCGCCGGTATCTCGCGAACACGATCGGTCCGGCGAGCCGGGATCGATATTGGGCGATCTTCGAGGCGTTGCGCGATGAGCTTGGATATGCCGACTACCTCGGCGCCCTGCAGCGGTACCGGGTCGGTGCTTTGACGGACCCGCGGGTGCTCGAGATGTCGGCGTATCTCATCGACTATCCGTTCGGCGAGCGGCTCTATCCGCACGCGATCGAGACCATCGAGCATCTTCGCCGCTTCGGACCCACGGTCATCCTGTCCGATGGCGACGTCGTCTTCCAGCCGCGCAAGGTCCAGCGGTCGGGGCTCTGGAGCGCCGTCGATGGCCGGGTGCTGATCTACATCCACAAAGAGCGGATGTTGGTCGATATGGAGCGCCGTTACCCGGCCCGGCACTACGTCATGGTCGACGACAAGCTGCGCATCCTGGCGGCGATGAAGAAAATCCTCGGGGATCGGTTGACGACCGTGTTCCCGCGCCAAGGGCATTACGCGCTCGACCCCGGCAATCTCGCGACCTATCCGCCGGCGGACGTGACGATCGAGTGTATCGGCGATCTGCGCCATTTCCAGCTGCCCGAGCTGCACGCGGCCGCGCGGCCCGCGCCGGCCGGAGACTGACGCGACCGCCTAGGCGGCGCAGCAGGACAGTTGTTTCACATCCTTGCTGAACGTCTGGGCGCAGAGCTTCAAGCCTTCCACCATGGTCAGATACGGGAACAGTTGAACGGCCAGATCGGCAACCGTCATCCCGTGATGGATGGCGAGTGCGGCCGTCTGGATCAGTTCGCCGGCCTCCGCCGCGACGGCCTGGACGCCGAGCAATCTTCCCGAGCCTGCCTCGGCGACCAGCTTGATGAACCCGCGCGTGTCGAAATTGACCAGCGCGCGCGGCACATTGTCGAGCGTGAGCAACCGGCTGTCGGTATCGATTCCTTTCGTCCGCGCGTCCGCTTCCGACAAGCCCACGGTGGCGACCTGCGGATCGGTGAACACCACCGCCGGCATGCTGCGCAGATCGAGCGTCGTCTCACCACCGGTCATGTTCTGGGCCGCGCGCGAGCCTGCCGCGGCGGCGACATAGACATACTGCGGCTGATCGGTGCAGTCGCCCGCCGCGTAGATATGCGGCACGGTGGTTCGCAGGTGCGCGTCGACCTCGATGGATCCGTTCCCGCCGGTCTCGACGCCGATGCCGTCGAGATTCAGGGCTTCGATGTTGGGTGCGCGGCCGGTGGCAACGAGCAAGGCATCGCTCTGGAGAACTCCACCGGAGGTCTCGACGACGAACGCGCCGTTCGCATAGGCGATGCGCCGGGTTTGCGTTTGCCGCAACACCTCGATCCCTTCTTCCTTGAACACCTGCTGCAACATCGCGCCGATCGCGGGATCCTCGTGAGAGAACAGCGTGTGGCGAGCGATGATCGTCACCCGGCTGCCGAGACGCGAGTAGGCCTGCGCGAGTTCCGTCGCGACCACGGATGCGCCGATGACGATCAGACGCGGCGGGATCGAGTCACTGGCGAGCGCCTCGGTCGAGGTCCAGTACGGAGTGCCGGCAAGTCCCGAAATGGCGGGAATAGCGGGCCGTGCGCCGGTAGCGATCAACGCGCGGTCGAACGCGACGGTCCGTTCCTCTCCGTCCGCGAGGGTCACCCGCAACGTATGCGCATCCGTGAACCGTGCTTCGCCGCGCAGTAGCGCGAGATTCGCGTTGTTCTCGATGATCGATTCGTATTTGGCGGCACGCAGCGTGTCGACTCGTGATCGTTGCTGCTCCAACAATACTTTGCGGTCGATCCGGGGCGCGCCCGAGCTGATCCCAGCGTCGAACGGGCTTTCCTTGCGGGCGTGCACGAAGAATGCGGCCCGGATCATGATCTTGGAGGGCACGCAGCCGATGTTGACGCAGGTGCCGCCGATCGTGCCGCGTTCGATGAGCGTGACCCTCGCGCCGCGCTCGGCAGCGGTGATCGCGGCGGCCATCGCTGCGCCGCCCGTGCCGATCACCACGATCCGCAAGGGGGGAGTGTCGGCGTTGGGGCGAGCGCCGGCCGGTGAGTTCGCGCGCCTCGCGGCGGCGGACGCTCCCGCATCCGGCAGTGCGCTGAGGCGATATTGCCTCGGCAGCGAAGCGTTCAGTTCGTCGATCGTCAGCGCGCTCCCGCCGGCGATCGTTGCGCGCCGATGCAGGTAGTCGACGGTCACCTGGCCTACGCCATCGACACCCCGCAGGGCGTGCTCGACGTGCCGGGCGCAGTCCGGGCAGGTCATCCCGTCGACCGAGAACGATTGGTTGTTCATCGGCTTGCTCATCGCGCGCCGGTCCGCGGACTCGCGCATCGACCCGCCGCCGTCGTCAAGGAGTCCACAGAGATCGTGATCACGTCAGCGCTTGACGTACGACGGATAGCCACGATCGGTCACGGTCTTGATCAAGATCGCGACGTTCGTCACCGCGGGGTCGAACGTCACGGTCGCCGTGACGTCGGCCATCCCATTCGGCTGGCTGACTGCGACGGATTTCACCCCCTTCACGTGGGCAAGCGTGCTCTTCACGATCGGACCACACAGGATGCAGCCGGCGTGATGGACGTCGAGTGCCACCGTGGTCACCGCAGCGCGTGCCGCGAAAGGCGTGCTACCGAGGATGAGAGCCGGAGCAAGAGTGCGATGAGACTTCATGAGTGCCTGCAAGGACGTGATCAAGAAAGGCGCAAGGCCCGGATGAGATAGGGGAACACCAGTGCGACGACGACCAGTACCGTCGCCGTCCAGAGCCCGATTTTCGCGACTCGATCCGCGCGCGGCGTCGCACAATAGCCTTCGGCACAGGCGAGCTTCGCGCGGCGACGTAGCCGCCAGGCGCCAAACCCAATCAATCCGATCGAAGTTAATGCGAAGATCGGCTGATACGGCTCGAGCGCGGTGAGATTGCCGATCCAGGCACCGCTCACACCGGCTGCGAACAACAGGAATGGGACCACGCAGCAGGATGCAGCGCCAAGGGCGGCCGCGATCGCACCCACGGATACCCATCGGGTCGTCGGCTGGACGAGCGGCTGTGCATTCGAATTCGCCATCGGTTGAGACCTCGGTGGTTAGGCAGCTGGCACCCTGTGGAGTAGCCTATTACCGTACCAAGGTACGGAGTCAACATGGCAGAGAGCTACACCATCGGAACGCTCGCCAGACGAGCCGGCGTCAGCGTGGAGGCGATCCGTTATTACCAGCGCCGCGGCTTGGTCGAGGAGCCTGCGCGGCCGCTCGGCGGCACCCGACGATATGCAGACGATCACGCGCGTCGGTTGCGTTTCATCAAACAGGCGCAGGCCATCGGGTTAAGCCTGGAGGAGGTGCGCGAGCTGCTCGGTCTCGACGACGGCGAGAACTGCCATCGGGCGGCGGCGCTCGGTGCGAAGAAACTGGATCTCGTCCGCAACCGCATCGCGCAGCTGCGCAACGTCGAACTCGCACTCGCCACGCTGATCGAACAGTGTCGCTGCAACACAGGCACGGCTCGCTGTCCGCTCATCGCGGCGTTGGAAGGCGAATCCCCTTGAAACGCCACTCGGCGAGCCTTCAGGGGCTGCTGGTCGCTTGCGTTCGCACCCGCACCCAACGGACCAACAACGGGGCGACGCCCAACAGCAGGAGCGAGCCCAGCAGGCGCAGGGATAGAATGTCGGAAAGCGTATGCAGAGTCGCCAACGCGGTTCCCGCGTTCACGTAGATCAGCGTCGCCGGCAGCATCCCGATCTGGCTGACCCAATAGAACGTGCGCACGGGTATTTCCGTCACGCCCATCAACAGATTCACGACGAAGAACGGAATCGCGGGTATCAGACGCATGATGAACAGGTACGCCGCCGCTCCATGCCGCATGTTCGCGTCGATGACCTGCAGTCGCGCGCCCCAGCGGCGGCGCAGAACGTCGCGGAACACGTAGCGACTGGCGCAAAACGCGAGCGTCGAGCCGATGCTGGCGGCGAACGAGGCCAGGAACACGCCCTCCACCAAGCCGAACAGAGCGCCGGCGGCCACCGTCAAGATCTCCGCCACCGGCATCGACAATGCGGTCGATACGACATAGATGACGATGAAATCGCCCGCGAGCAATACCGGATGCCGCCGACCATACGAATCCAGCGCCTGCCGGTGCGCTTTCAATGCGGGCAGGCTGAGACCGTGCCCCAGGCCGAACACGAAGAAAATGGCGACCCCGCCCAAGAGCCCGACCACGATCGACCATCTGATCAATGCGGATCGACTGACTGAACTCGTCATGGCAGGTCCCGGATCGTCGGCAGGGTGTCACATGGCCGACAGCGCGCACGTCACTCTACAACAGATCCGGCCTGCCCGAGAGACGCGCGGGCAGGAGGCGAGTCCGGATGCGGTGGCGCCGTGGCGTCAGAGGACCGCGAGCCGGCGGTCCACGTCGATTCGAACGGAGGAGGGCATTTCGATGGCGCGATCCTCGAGCGGTCCGGGTGCGCGCGTCGGTAGCTCCATCAACACCGAGTCGCGCTCCATGATCAGCATCCGGACTTCCTCGCGATACAGCGCCAGGATGGATTGGATCACGAGATCGATCGTCGGATGCCCGGTATCGAGTCGCAGGGCATCGAGCATGGCGATCGTAGCCCGGCCGGACAAAGGCAGATCACCGGTGACCCAGCGGTTGACGGTGAACAGCAAGACCGGGACGCCGACCGGATTCAGGCCGATCGCGATCAAGTGGCGCGTTGCCGCGGATCGAGGCCGAGTGCGCAGACTCCGCAGATAGTCGAGTTCGAGGCGCTCGTCGATGTCGTCGGCAACGCCTTCCATTCGCGCGAACAGATGAAGGTGTCCGTGCTCGCCGGAACCGGCGCGATCCTCCGGGTCGTGCGAGTGGTAGAACCACTGGTATCGTCGGTCGCGATTGATCGCGTCGTCCGAGGGATAATGCTCCCATTGCACCGGGGCACGATCGCCGAGGATCGGCGCGAGCAAATGGACGCGCTTGCGTGCGAGCTCCCTGTAGCATCCGACCAGCGCTTCGGCCGCGAGGGTGGCCGCGGAGTCCGTGACCCGAGCATGCACGCCATGGTGCCGCGGGCGACGCGTACCGGACGCGTGCGGCATCAGACGCTCTCCCGGGCCGTAGCGCGACTTCCGGTCGGACCACGGAGACGTCCCAGCCATGCGTCGATCGACAACGTACCGGCACCGCGAGCGACGACCATCAGGAGCATCATGCCCCAAATCTTGTGATCACTGAAATCGCCGCCGACGAGGCCGTGCCAGAAGCCGTGCGGCCAGAGATCGGGATAGGAAATCACCGCGATGATGTTGTAGACGAACAGGAACGCCGCTGTCGGTCGGGCGAAGATTCCGAGGCCAAGCAGCCATGGTGTGATCAACTCGATCCAGGTGCCGAGGAATGCAGCGAACGCCGGCGAGAGGAGCGGCACATGATAAACGTAGCTGAACAGATAGGAGGTGCCGCTTGGATCGTCGAACTTGACGACGCCTGCCTTCCAGAAGGCCATTGCAACCCACCATCGAAACAACAGCAAGGCGAGCGGTTCGATCGCCGTGGCATGCCTCGCGAGCGCAACGTCAGCGGTCGACCAGCGTTCGACTGGACCTTTCATTGCGTGTTCCCCTTGTCGACGGCATCCGATGGCGTCGAGGACGAATTCGGACTCGAATATCGTGCAGAGCGGATAGCCGGCGCGGACACCTTACCTGCGGTGCCCGCAGGCCGATCCCGGCGCGCACCGGGATCGGCTGGACGATGGATTGCGATGCGCGTCGCATCGGGCGTCAGCGGGCGGCCGGCTTGGTCGATCCGCCGGCGATCTTCGCGCAAAGGCCCGCCGGAACGACGACGAACGCGTTCGGATCGCGAGGCTTCGCGTCCTGTCCGGCGCAGGAATGACCGGGCGACATGCAGTCGTTCTTGTGAGCGGCGTTGATGCCGTAGCACTTCTCCATCTTCGGCGCATTGGCCGCGTGAGCGCTGAGCGTGGCGACCGTAGACGCGCCGATCGCCAGCGCGCCGAGTAACGCAAGCTGCCAGGTCTGCTGTTTGGTCATGTTTCACTCCAGGGGGTCGTGGTCATCGGAAGCAAGTCGAGATTCCGCGGCGAGTCATTTCGCCCCGCACTTCGGTGCGCATTTCTTTGCCCCGCACTTCGGCGCGCACTTGCTCATCTTCTTGTGGCCACGGCGATGGTGGTGCATCTTGCCGGCACATTTGCCCGCGCATTTGCCCGCGCACTTGCTCATCGAAACTTTCGGCGCGCATGCCGCGGATGCCGGCGAGATGCCTGCGATCGCGATCGGCAGGGCGAGGGTGGCGGAGGTCAGTGCAGCCAGCGCAAATCGGGTGTAACGACTGTTCATGTATACTCCTGTGTCATATGGCGAAGGTTGGAAACGGCGCGAGAGTGATTTCGCGGTTCGTCATATGAGAGGCGGGGATGCGCGCTCCGGATTCGCCGGCTCGATGAAATAATCCTCATCGATGGATATGGGCGACGAAGGCGGCATGGATAGACAGCGATTGATTGGTGCGGCGCAAGGAGGTGACTCCGTCGCACTCAATGAATTGCTTACGACCTGTCAGGTCGACGCTCGGCGCTATGCTAGACGTCATTGTCAGGTGAGCGACGTCGACGACGCCGTGCAGGAGGCGCTCTGGATCCTGGCCCGGCGAATACGGGGGTTGCGTGCCGCAGCCGCTTTGTCCAGCTGGCTCTTTACGGTTGTTCGCCGGGAGTGTTTGCGGCTCGAGCGTCGCATGCGGGGTCTTGGTCCCTCGATCGACGAGATCGCCGAGGAACAGATGCAGCAGCGAGATCCGGTCGACCTGCGCGCCGATCTGCTCGCGGGTATCGAGGCATTGCCGGATCACTACCGCGAGATCCTGTTGTTGCGTGACTTCGAACAGATGACGATCGCCGAGGTCGCGGCCCGTCTCGGTCTCGAGGTGCCGGCCGCGAAGAGCCGGCTGCATCGCGCGCGCGCGCAACTGCGCGAATTCCTGGTGTCCACACCGCCATCCAATCACGGTCGTTGAACTCGATCGGTGTGGCGAGATCACGGTCCTGAAGCAGGCGTTGCTTGAACGCCCGGACTGCGAGTGCTACTCGATGGTCGAGCGGGAGACGGATCGTCTGCATATTCCGTCCCGACCCGAGGCGGGTCGGGACGGGTGCGTTAATGTGTCGATCGGAGAATCGACAGCGTGAGCGCCCGCGCGTGTCATACCGACGTCGTGAAACACGATCACCGTGCCGCAGACCATGCCGTGGCGATCGCGAATCGGCGCCGCTGTGTCCTCGATGGCCGTCTCTTCACTATCACGGCGTATCCGCACGGTGTTAACACTCGGCGTCGCGGTCTTGTTGTGCGGAATCGCCATCGTCGGCGGATTGAGCGCCGGCTCGCGGCTGT
>JAKBCG010000091.1 GCA_021808035.1 Pseudomonadota bacterium | reverse complement strand
GTTGTGATCCCGTTCGGCGAACGCGAAGCGGTGAGCGCCGAACGCATCGACGCCGCACTCGCTGCCGATCCCGCGATCTCGCACGTCGCGCTGGTGCATTGCGAGACAAGCACCGGAATCCTGAACCCGCTCGCCGACGTCGGCGCGGTCGTCGCCGCCCATGGGAGGCGACTGATCGTCGATGCGATGAGTTCCTTCGGCGCGCTGCCGATCGATGCGCGCACGGTCGCGTTCGACGCGTTGATCGCCGCTTCCGGGAAATGTCTCGAAGGCGTTCCCGGGATGGGGTTCGTGATCGCACGGCGTGACGCGCTCGACGGCAGCGCCGGTCGATCCCATTCCCTCGCACTCGATCTCGCCGACCAATGGCACTACCTGGAGAGAACGGGCCAGTGGCGGTTCACGCCGCCGACGCACGTCGTCGCCGCACTGCGCGTCGCAATCGACCGCTACCGAGCGCTAGGCGGGCGCGATGCGCGCCTCACCCGCTACACCGACAATTGTGCGACCCTGCTCGATGGCATGCGCGCGCTCGGCTTCGCGCCGTTCCTGCCGCAGGCCCTGCAGGCACCGATCATCGTCACGTTCCACTCGCCGCCGGATCCGGCCTACCGTTTCGCGCAGTTCTACGAACGCGTTCGCGAACGGGGATTCATCCTGTATCCCGGCAAGCTGACGCGGGTCGAGACCTTTCGGGTCGGTTGCATCGGCGCCATCGATTCGTCGGCGCTGCGCCGAGCGGTCACGGCGATCGGTGCGACGGTACGCGAGATGGGCATTCGAAGGATCTCGCCGTGAAGAATGCGCGGACGATCCGGTCGATCGCCGTTCTGGCAGCGCTCGCCTGCGCGATCGGGGCCATGGCCTGCGGTCGGGCCGCGGTCGTGACCGTGTACAGCGCCGACGGTTTGCGCGACGGCCGACCGAACTGGTTCGACACGATGTTCGCGACGTTCGAGCGGCGCACCGGGATCACCGTGCAGTACGTCGAGGCCGGATCGGGCGTGATCGTGAACCGCGTGCTCGCTGAGCGGACCGCGCCGCAAGCCGACGTGCTCGTCACGATCCCGCCGTTCATGCAGGTCGCGGCCGACGCCGGCGTCCTGCGGCCACTGATCCTGGCGCCGGCGGACAGTTCCGCACTCGGAGTCCCCCACGCGCCGGCGCTCTGGTACACGCTCGCGGAGGACTACTCGGCGTGGATCTACGACGCGGCAGCGCTCCCCGCGCCGCCGGCGAGCCTGACGGCACTGCTCGCGCCGACGTTCCGCAATCGGCTGCAGTACTCGACGCCCGGACAAGCCGGCGACGGCACCGCCGTGCTGTTGCAGGCCTTCGAGGCGTTCGGCAGCAGATCCGCCGGCCTCGCGTACCTGCGACGCCTGCAAGCGAACAATCTCGGACCCTCCGCCTCGACCGGCCGTCTCGCCGCGCTCGTCGACAAGGGCGAAATCTGGGTCGCGAACGGGGACGTGCAGATGAGCTATTCGCAGCAACGCGACTACCCCAACCTGAGGCTCTTCTTTCCGGCCGGCCCGGACGGCCGCCGACTCGCGATGCGCCTGCCGTATCAGATCGCGCTGGTGCGCGGCGCACCGCACGAGCAGGCAGCGCTGCGCTTGATCGCGTTCCTGCTGAGCCGACCGGCGCAGGCGCGACTCTACGACCTCGCGCGTGCGTTCCCTGCGCGCCGCGACGTCCCGGCGACCACACCGGCCGCGCGCGCGCTCGAGCAAGTGATCGACGGCGTTCGTATCTGGCAGCCCGACTGGACCCGCGTCGCGAAGGAGCTCGGGCACGATGTCACGCTCTGGCGCCGCGCGACGGAGCGGTGAGCCGATGGCCGAGTCGCCCCGCGCGACCTCGGGCCACGATCGCGCGCCGCCGCGGATCCGCGTGCATGCGCTCAGCGTCCGTTATGGCGACCATCTCGCTCTCGATCGCGTCGATCTGTCCGTCGCCGCCGGCGAGGTCGTGGTGCTCCTCGGCGAATCCGGATCCGGAAAGACGACCTTGCTGCGCGCGATCGCGGGGTTCACCGAGCCGACCGCCGGTCGGATCCACCTCGGCTCGACCGATGTGACCGACGCGCCACCGCACGCCCGCGGACTGGGCCTCGTCGTACAGAACTACGCGCTATTTCCGCATCTTCGCGTCGCCGAAAACGTCGCGTTCGGCCTGCGCGCCCGCAAGCGCCCGCGACCGCAGATCGAGCGCACCGTCGCGCGGTTCCTCGAGATGACGGGAATGGCATCGCACGCGCGACGCTATCCGCACGAGCTCTCCGGCGGACAGCAGCAGCGGGTCGCGATCGCCCGCGCACTGGCGATCGAGCCGCCGGCGCTGCTGCTCGACGAACCGCTGTCGGCGCTCGACGCCCCGCTTCGCGCCGACATGCTCGACGAGTTGCGGCGATTGCACGCAGAATTGCCGCAGACCGCGATCGTGTACGTGACCCACGATCAAACCGAGGCGATCGCGATCGGTCATCGGATCGTCCTGCTGAACGCGGGTCGCATCGTCGCCGACGGAGTTCCGCGCGACCTGCACGATACGCCACCCAACCGTTACACCGCGGAGTTTTTCGGCCAGGCCAACCTGCTGCCCGTGCGCGTTCTCGAGGGGACGGCGGACGCCCGCGCCGACCGGAACCGAATCGCCGCGCGGATCGCGGACCGCACGATCTGGGCGCGCGGCAGCGCCGACGCGCCAAGGAGCGGGGCGGCACTGCTGTGCGTACGACCCCATGACCTTCGGATCGAGGAGACGCAAGCACAGACGCCGGACGGCAACCACCTGGACGGCATCGTGCGCTCCGCGCAATGGCTCGGCGCAACGCAGCGAGTGGTCGTCGAGGCGGGACCATCGACGATCCGCGTCGATCGCCCGGCGAGCGAGGCCTTGCCGACGCCCGGCGCGCGGGTGCGGGTGAGCTTCTCCGCCGACTGCGCGGTCGTTCTCGCGGATCGCTGATGGGACGCGCTCACCGGCTCTCGCGAGCATTGGTGGCGTCGGTGCCGCTCGTGGTGCTCGGCGTGATCTTTCTCTACCCGTTTGCATTGCTCGCCGTCGAAGCGTTCGCGAGACCCGGAGGCGGCTACGGGTTCGGCACCTTCGCCGCGATCCTCGCCGGTCATGCGTTTCGCGACGCGCTGTTCGCGACACTGCGGATCGCATTGACGGCGACCGCGACCTGTCTCGTGCTCGGATCGGCGCTCGCGTTGCTGATCCGGTTCGTCGCATTTCCGGGCGCAAGGGCGCTCGGTCGACTCGTCGACGTCTATCTCGCGTTCCCGTCCTTTCTGGTCGCGCTCTCGCTGACGTTTCTCTACGGCAACTCGGGCCTCGTCCGCTCGCTGTGGACGTCCGCACTCGGCCTGCCGGCCGTGGACGCCTCACGCAGTTTCCTGTACGGATTCTGGGGCGTGGTGCTCGCGGAAGTCACCTATTACACACCGTTCGTGATGCGACCCGTGCTCGCGGCGCTCGAGGTGATCGATCGCGCGCAGCTCGAGGTCGCGAGCGGCCTCGGGGAACGGCCGTGGGGCGTGCTGCGCCGGGTCGTGTTCCCGGAGCTCGTGCCGGCGCTGATCGCCGGCGGGAGCTTGTGCCTGCTGCTCACGATGAACGAATTCGGGATCATCCTGGTGATGGGCGTGAAGGACGTGATCACCTTGCCGATGATGATCTACGGCAAGGCGATCGACGAGTTCGATTATCCGGCCGCGAGCGCGGTCGCGATCTGCAACGTCGCACTGTCTCTCGGCCTGAATTTCACGTACCGACAATCGCTCGAGCGCGCACCGCGATGAGCGAGCTGATTCATTCCCGGGGTGCGCGTCGACTCCTCGCCGGGGCCGGCATGATCGTGACCGCGATCGTATTCGGCCTGCCGCTGTTGACGCTGATCCTCGCGAGCATCGCCGGCGAATGGACCCGGGCGCTGCCCTCGACCCTGACGGTCGCGCACCTGCGCGCGGCGCTCGGCGGCGCGCAACGCGCGGCGCTGTGGCACAGCCTCGCGACGGGCCTCGTCGCGACGATCGTCGCGCTCGTGCTCGGAGCCTGGGGCGCCCTCGCGTCGCGCCGCTATCCGGCGCCGGTCCGTCGCGGGATCGACGCGCTCTTTCTGATGCCGGTGGCGATTCCGTCGGTCTCGATCGGCCTCGCGCTGCTCGTCGCGTTCAGCCACCCGCCGCTGCTGCTGAACGGAACGGTCGTGCTCGTCGTGATCACTCACGTCGTGCTGATCACCGCCTATGCCTACACGAGTGCGCAAGCGGGAATCGCGCGATTGCCCCCGAGCGTCGAGGAGATGGCCGGCAGTCTCGGCGCCGCGCCGTCGCGGGTGCTCGTTCGAGTGACCCTGCCGCTGTTGCTGCCGCATTTGCGCGCCGCGGCCGCGCTGGGCCTCGCGCTTTCGATGGGCGAGCTCGGCGCGACGATCATGATCTACCCGCCCGGCTGGATCACCGCGCCGGTGGAAATCTTCTCGCTGACCGACCGTGGCTCGTTGTTCGCGGGCGCCGCGGTCAGCGTGTGGCTGCTCGCGACCACGTTCGCCGCCCTGAGGCTCCTCGATCGGCGGCGATCGCCCCGGCGCGTGGCGCTCGAGCGGCGACGGTCGGGCGCCTAGCGATGCGCGTCGGCGAGACGGCAGGCCGAATCCTCGGTGACTTCGATCTGCAGCGTCGTGTGATCGATCGAGAAGCGACGGCGCAGCTCCTGTGCGATCGCGAGGGTGAAGCGATCGCCGGGATGCCCCGCCGGCGTCACCAGATGGCAGGTGAGCGCGGTCTCGGTCGTGCTCATCGGCCAGATGTGCAGGTCGTGTATCCGGCTCACCTCCGGCAGCCCCGACAGATACGCGCGCACCGCCGCGGGGTCGATACCGACGGGGACGCCGGCCAGTGCCATGCGCACCGAGTCTCGCAGCAGCCCCCAGGTGCCGTAGACGATGATCGCGACGATCGCGAGCGTCGCGACCGGGTCGATCCATTGCCGACCCGTCAGCGCGATCGCCACCCCCGCGAGCACCACGCCGAACGATATCAGCGCATCCGACAGCATGTGCTGGAACGCGCCCCGGACATTGAGATCACCGTGCCGGCCGGACGCGAACAGCCATGCGCTCACGCCGTTCACCACGATGCCGACCGCCGCGACCGCGATCACCGCGGCGCCGTGAACGGCGACCGGATGCGACAGGCGCAGGATCGCCTCCCACGCGATCCCTCCCATCACGACGAGCAACAGCGAGGAGTTCAGCAATGCCGCGAGGATCGAGGACCCCCTCCAGCCATAGGTGAAGTGCATCGTCGCCGGCCGCTTCGCGAGCGAGGCGGCACCCCAGGCAACGACCAGCGCCAGGACGTCACTCAGGTTGTGTCCGGCATCGGCGAGCAGCGCGGTCGAATGCGCGATCAAGCCGTAGACGACCTGCAGCGCGACGATCGCGAGGTTCAGCAGGGTACCGATCGCGAATGCCGGCCCGAAATCCTTCGGCGGCGCCTGCCCATGACCGTGGCCATGGTCATGGGCATGGGTATCGGCATGATCGTCGTCATGCTCGTGGTCATGATCCTGGCCGCGCGCGTGGTCCAGATCGTGGTCGGACGCGGCGCCGGCGTGATGCTCCGGGTCGATGCTCATCGGCGCAGATACTGATGGACGATCTCGATCAGGTCCTCGGCCGCCTCGGTCCGATCGGCGCCACGGCTCTCGTCGGCCATGTGCTCGCGGATGTGATCCTCGATCACCTCGGCGATGAACCCGTCGAGCGCGCCCCGGCATGCGGTCGCCTGTTGCAGCACGTTAGCGCACTCCTCGTCCGCCTCGACCGCGCGCTGAATCCCCTCGAGTTGACCGCGCAGACGTTTCAAGCGGTTCAGCAGCTTCGTCTTTTCGTTCGCCACGTGACCCATGCGTACCGCCTTGTATACCATACCACCCTACGGTATATTACCCGGAATCATCCCTCGCTGGTACCTCGGAGATCGAGATGACGAGCCTCGCGACAGCCCGGTCCGGTCGCGCGGGTCGGGCTGTGCGGTTTGCGGCCGCCACCGTCGCGCTGCTCGTGCCGGTCGCCGGCGTCGCGGCGGATCCGCCCGCCGCGACCGCACCGGACACCACCGCACCGGACACCGCCGCGCCACCGACCACGACCGATGTCGGATCCCCCGATTTCGCGCTGCACGCCCAGTCGACGTTCGTCGAGCAGGCGACCGACTCCTTTCGGTCCCCCTACGCGGGACCGAACAGCCTGTCGCCGCACATCGGTCGCGAGACCTTCGACGCGTCCCTGTTCGCCGGGTGGCGCCCGTGGCGCGGCGCGCAGGTCTGGATCGAGCCCGAGATCGACCAAGGCTTCGGGCTCGACGGCACCGTCGGTGCCGCGGGATTCCCGAGCGGCGAGGCCTACAAGGTCGGCCAGCGCCGACCCTATCTTCGGTGGCAGCGGGCGTTCTTCCGCGACACGCTCGACCTCGGCGGCGCCGCGGTGGACGTGCCCGCCGACGCGACGCAGCTCCCGGAACACGTGACCGCGAACCGCCTGGTGTTCACGATCGGCAAGTTCTCGGTGACCGATCTGTTCGACACCAATGCCTACGCGCACGATCCGCGCGTCGATTTCCTGAACTGGTCGATGATCGACGCCAGCACGTTCGATTACGCGGCGGATGCGTGGGGTTATTCGGTCGGTGCCGCGCTCGAGTGGTATGAGGGCCGATGGACCCTGCGGGGCGGCGTGTTCGACCTGTCGACCGTACCGAACAGCGCGCACCTGGATCCCGGTGCGCACGAATTCCAGATGATCGCCGAGATCGACCGGCGCGAGCACTGGTTCGGACGCGCGGGCCGGGTGTCGCTGACCGCGTTCCAGAGCCGCGCGCGGATGGGCTTGCTGGACGCCGCGGTCCAGCTCGCCGGATCGACCGGGACGCCGATCGACATCGCCGCCGTCCGTCAGTATCGTGGCCGCTTCGGCGCGAGCCTCGCGATCGAGCAGTCGGTCGCGGACGGCGTCGGCGTGTTCGCGCGCATCGGCAAGGCCGCGGGAAACGTCGAAACCTATGAGTTCACCGATGCGGACCGGTCGGTCTCCGCCGGTGTGTCGATCGACGGGGCGCGCTGGCGTCGGCCCGGCGACACGCTCGGCGCCGGCGTCGCGGTCAACGGAATATCGGCCGCGCGCGAGCGGTTCCTCGCCGCCGGCGGCCTGGGCTTGCTCGTCGGCGACGGGCGCCTGCCGCACCCGGGCGCGGAGCAGATCCTGGAGACCTATTATTCCGCGGCGATCGGCGGCCATGCGCACGTCGCGCTCGACTACCAGCGCATCGTGAATCCGGGTTACAACCGCGACCGGGGTCCGGTCTCGGTGTTCGCGCTCCGGCTGCACGTCGCATACTGATCGCGCGATCCCGCATCACCCCGTCGCGGCGGCCTCCTCGCTGATCCGCCGCCACGCCGCGTCGACGTGGCGCTGTGCGGTGTGCGTCTGGCCGACGCAGAGCCGCAAGGTCAGCTTCCCGTCGAGCTTGGTGTGGGTGAGGTAGAGCTCACCGCTCGCATTCAACGCATCGAGAAGCCTTTGGTTCGCGGCATCGCCGCTGCGCAGGCGGAAGCACACGAGGTTCAACGGCGCCGGCGCCGCGAGCTCGAAGCGCTCGTCCCCGCGGACCCGGTCGGCAAAACGCTGCGCGAGCCGCACGTGCTCGCGCACGTGGTGCTGCAGACCCTCGACCCCGTAGTGGCGGATCACGAACCACAGCTTCAGCGCGCGGAAGCGCCGGCCGAGCGGCACCTGCCAGTCCCGGTAGTCGATCACCGCGCCCGATTCGGTCGCCTTGTTCCGCAGGTACTCGGGCAGCACCGACAGCGTCTCGATCAGGTGCCTGCGGTCCGCGACGTAGAAGCAGTCGCAGTCGAAATTGGTGAACATCCACTTGTGCGGATTGAAGCAGTAGCTGTCCGCGAACTCGACGCCGTCGTGCAGATACCGGAACTCCGGGCACAGCGCCGCCGTGCCGCACATCGCGGCGTCGACATGCAGCCACAGACCGCGCTCGCGGCACAGGCGCCCGATCTCCCGGACCGGATCGATCGCGGTCGACGACGTCGTGCCCACGGTCGCGCACACGAAGCACGGCACGAGCCCCGCCGCCTCGTCCGCGGCGATGCGCCGCGCAAGCGCATCCGGTCGCATCGCGAACCGCTCGTCGACCTCGATCTGCCGCAGGTTCTCGGCGCCGATCCCGGCGATCTTCGCCGCCTTCTCCACCGACGAATGGGTCTGCGTCGAGCAGTAGGCGACGAGCCGTCCGTCGGTGCCCCGCCGGTTGCTCGCGAAGCGCGTCGCGCGTTCGCGAGCCGCGAGCATCGCGCACAGGGTCGCGCTCGATGCCGAATCCTGGATCACGCCGCCGCCGTCCCCGGACGACGCGAAACGCTGCGGCAGACCGAGCATCGGCACCAGCCAATCGAGCACCTGGGTTTCGAGCTCGGTGCACGCGGGGCTCGTGGACCAGAGCATGCCTTGCACACCGAGCCCCGCGGCGAGCAGTTCGCCGAGGATCGCGGGACCCGAGGAGTTCGCCGGAAAGTACCCGAAGAAATTCGGCGACTGCCAATGGGT
>JAKBCG010000090.1 GCA_021808035.1 Pseudomonadota bacterium | reverse complement strand
CTCCAGGCAATGGATGCCACGGTCGGCGTCAGCCGTCGATGGCGACGCCGGTGTGATCTTAGCATTCCGCCGGACTGGCGGCAGCAGCGGGCGGCAATTGCCCGTGCTGGCGGGTTCAGATTTGGCGCATTCGGCCGATCCGTCGAGTGCGGCGCATGGCCGCGATACGCCGTGTTGCGCGGCACGACGGTCCATGGAACACATCTTCGTCGGCCGCCAGCCGATCCTCGATCGCAAAGGCAAGCTGTACGGCTACGAGTTGCTGCACCGGGCGACCCCCGGTCGACCCGTCGGCGACGGCGACGCGGCGTCTTCGGAGATGCTGCTGAAGACGGTCTGGGAGATCGGGATTCCACAGGTCTCCGGCGCGCACCGATCGTTCGTGAACATGACCCGCAATCTGCTGCTCTCGCCGGGGCTCGATGCGCTGCCGCCCGCGGGCATCGTGCTCGAGATCCTCGAGAGCGTCGCGGTGGACGACGAGTTGCTGCGGCGCTTGACCCGGCTGCGCAAGCGGCGGTTCGAGATCGCGCTGGACGATTTCGAGCATTCGGCCGAGCGGGACCCGTTGATCGACCTGGCGGACATCGTCAAGCTCGATTGTCTCGCGCTCGACGAGACGGGGTTGGCGCGCCACGTCGAGCTCCTGAAACGACGCAATGTCCGGTTGCTCGCCGAGAAGGTCGAGACCCGCGAGATGCACGAGCGCACGATGGCGCTCGGTTTCGACTACTTTCAGGGTTACTACTTCGCCCGGCCGCAGTTGCAGTGTGCGCAGCGGGTGCCGACCAACAAGCTCGTATTGCTCGAGCTGCTGTCGCGGGTGAGCGACCCCGGCGTCTCGGTGAAGGAGCTCGCGGCGATCGTGCGCGGCGACGTGTGGATCAGCATCACCGTGTTGCGCTGGGCGAACGGGTCGCTGCACGGACTACGGTACGCGGTCGAATCAGTGGAACGCGCGATCCTCGTGCTCGGCCTGCAGACGATCCGCAACTGGGTCGCGCTGCTCACCATGGCGAAGATGGGAGCCGCGCCGGGCGAACTCCTGAAGATGGTGCTGGTCCGGGCCCGCGCGTGCGAGCTGATCGCGAACGAGGCCAAGCAGGGCGATTCGGCGAAGTACTTCACGGTGGGGCTGCTGTCGGCGCTCGACGTGATACTGCAGATCGACATGACGCGCGCACTCGAATTGGTGCCGATCGCGCAGGATCAGCGGGAGGCGCTGCTGACCCATGCCGGCGATCTCGGCACCGCGCTGCAGAACGTGATCGAACTCGAGTCCGGGGCGTCCTGCGCGAATCGCTACCGCCAACTGCCGGAGGAATCGCTGTTGCGTTGTTATCTCAGCGCGCTCGCCTGGGCAGACAACCTCGGCCGGAACGGCCTGTAGACCGCTCGGCCGCCGCGGCCGCGCTCGGAGTGGCAACTGTGACGCATGCCGGGGACGGACGAGGATCGCAAGTCGCACGATCGGCTGGAATGGACCTGGAACCTGCGACAAGGACGCCACCCGAGACCGGGTCGACCGTGGGGCTCGTGCTGCCGGGCGGCGGCGCACGAGCTGCCTATCAGGTCGGCGTGCTGCGCGCGATCGCCGATTGGCTGCCGGATTCGCCGCATCCATTCCCGGTGATCGTCGGGACTTCGGCCGGCGCCGTCGCGGCAACGGTGCTTGCGGCCGAGGCCGCGCGGTGGCCGGCCGGCGTCGACGCGCTGGAAGAGGTCTGGGGCAATTTTCGCGTCGATCAAGTGTTTCGCACCGATACGCCGGTGATCCTGCGCGCCGGGCTCCATTGGGCCGCAGCGCTCTTTTCCGGCGGGTTGCGGCGACCTCTGCTCGCGCTGCTCGACAATACGCCGTTGCGCGAGCTGCTCGCCGCCCGCATCCACTGGCCGTCGCTCGGGCGGAGCCTGCGTGGCGGGGCGCTGCGCGCGCTTGCGCTCTGCGCGACGGGTTACGACAACGGCACCTCGGTCGCCTTCTTGGACGGCGCGAGCGACGGCGAGTACTACGGCGACGGCGCGTAGCGGCAGATCTGGCCGCTCAGCCCGGCGATCCATCTCGGCGCGGACCGCTTGTTGATCATCGGCGTGCGCGCGCCGGGGACCGACGCCGCACCCGGCCCCGCGCCGTGGCCGCGGACGCCGCCCACGGCGGGCCGCCTGCTGGGCTACATGCTCGACACCCTGTTCATGGACCAGATCTTCGCGAACCTCGAGCACATCGCGCGGCTGAACGAGGTGGTCAAGGTCGCGCCGCAGGCGACACCCGATCTGCACAAGGTCTCGACGCTGCTGATCGCGCCGAGCGAGGACCTCGGCGAGATTGCGCTGCGCCATGTGTCGCAGCTGCCGCGGGGCGTGCGGGCCTTGTTCGGGATCATGGGGGCCCGTGGCGCGGCGGGCGCCGAACTCGCGAGCTACCTGATGTTCGATTCGGCGTTCACCCGCGAATTGATCGCGCTCGGCCGCCGGGACGCGGCCGCGCAACGTGATCGCCTGCTGGAGTTCCTCGCCGGCGATGCGCTGACGAGCACGCTGGTGATGGCCGCGGGTGCGTGGGATAGCCGCGGCATCGGAACGACGCGGGCGTGAGCCCAGGCGGTCGTCGGGTATCATACGGTCATTAGCCCGCATGGATCGGTGCCTTGCCCGTTCTGCGACCCGCCCGCGGAGCGGACGTTCTTTCGAGACGAACTCGTGATCGGCGTGTGGGACGCATACCCGGTGTCGCCGGGGCACGCGTTGCTGCTGCCGCGGCGGCACGTCGCGACGTTCTTCGAGGCAAGCCGCGACGAGCAATCGGCGCTGCTCGCAGCACTCGATGCCGCGCGGGCGATCATCGATGAGCGCCGCCGGCCCGACGGCTACAACATCGGCATCAACCACGGCGCCGCGGCCGGTCAGACGATCTTCCACCTGCACGTGCATCTGATCCCCCGCTACTCGGGCGACGTCACGGATCCGCGCGGCGGCGTGCGGTTCGTGATACCGAACAAGGCCAATTACCTGCGAGCCGAGCCTGACGCAGCCGGCCGTGCGAAACTCGGCGGACCTGAACGAACGTGACGGCAGGCGCGAGCGCCGAAGACCAAGTGGCCTTCCTCGGCAAGATCGAGCGGCTGCTGGCGGAGGGTCAGTTCGTCGCGACGTACAAGTATGCGTTGTTGGTCGCGCTCGCGGATCTCTCGGTGCAGCACGGGCGCGACGACGATTCGACGCTCGATGTGCCGATCCGAGCGATCGCCGAGCGCTTCATCGATCTGTACTGGCGACAATGCGCACCGTATGGCAGCGTGGTCGCGGACGGCGATTATGGCGTGCTGATCCAGAATACCGGACGGCAGGCGTCGATCGTCGCTGTGATCCACGCGCTGCGGCACGATCATGGGACGGTCGCCCGAGCGATGCGGTCGCCCGCGTGGCACCGTGCCGTCACCCAAACGACCCGGTTGATCCAGACGATGCCGCTGTGGCGCCTGCAGGTGCTGCGCAGCGAAATGCTGGAATTCCTCTACGAAAAAAGCCCTCACCGCGGCCGGATTCGTCTCAAGCGCGGCGTCGCGGCGAATCTGCGTCGCTTCCATGGAATAATCGTGCGACTTGCGCAGGGCGAGTGGCTGCGCTTCATCCAGGCGCTGCCGGCCAACGCCCCGCTGCTCGGGCCCACGTCCGATCTCGGGCAGTTCCTGTTCGGCGCCGAACGCGGCGCGTTGCTCAAGATCGCCGAACCGCTCGCCGAAGCGCAGTCGGGGCTGTGCCTCTACTGCCAGCGCCCCGTGCAAGCCGGCGAGATCGATCATTTCGTTCCCTGGTCACGATATCCACGCGACCTGGCGCACAACCTGGTGCTGGCGCATGCCCGCTGCAATCGTGCCAAGAGCGATCTGCTGGCCGCGGAAACACACCTGGAGCGCTGGTTGCGCCGTAATGACGATCGAGGAGCGGCGATCGCGGACGCGGCAGCGCGCGTGAGTATTGTGGTCGATCTGCCTGCCACGCTCGGTGTTGCGCGCTGGGCGTATGGGCATGAGGAGAGTCTGCGGGCACAGACCTGGCTGCAGGATGACGCCTTGGAAGCGCTCACCGGCCGATGGCGGTCGCTGTTGCGGTCGTGACGGCAGGCCTGGGTTTCTGCCCCCTGTATACGCGGCTCGGGCTCAACACCGGCGCGCCGGCAGGAAAACCCACCAGCGGCAAGAGCATACGGGCCGCAGCGCCGGTCCTCGGCGGTGTCGTTCTTCCGGTTGCGTCAAAATCGCCGCTGCGGGGTTATAGGGAGAGGATCGGCACGACGACCGATGGCGCAACAGGGGGAATCCGGCGATGACGATGAGCGACGAACTGAACCGGCTGGCGGACCTGAAGGCCCGGGGGGCGTTGACCGAAGAGGAATTCGCACGCGCGAAGGCGCGGCTCCTGAACGAGCCGCCGCCGGGCGGTGACGGCTCCGTCACGGCGGGGCTCAACGCGCTACGGCGCAGCCGCACCGACCGATGGTTCGGCGGCGTATGCGGCGGGATCGCGCGCATCACCGGGGTCGAGTCGTGGGTGTGGCGCCTGATTTTCACGGCGCTCGTGCTGCTCGGCGGCGCTGGGCTGCTGCTGTACGTGCTGCTGTGGATCTTCGTGCCGAGCGAGTGAGCGCAGCGGCCGCTTGCTACACTGACGCGTCCTCGGATATCGGAGCGCCGGTCGACCGGTCGCTCAGGGAGCCACCGTGACGGGTCAACTGTGGGGCGGACCGCTGCTCGGGCTGATCGTGCTCACGCTGCTGGTCGCGTTGCCGATCAAGATCGGCGCGCATCTCGTGAAGGCCGAGCACCGTGGCCTGATCCGCTGCGGCTTCACCGCGTTCGTCGCGGCGCTCGGCGGCTTGCTCGGCGCGGTGTTCCTCGGCGGACTGCTCGGCGGAACCCTCGCGTGGGCACTCGGGTATCTCCTCGCGATACGGACGATGCTCGGTACCTCGTTCCTCGGTGCGGTCGGCGTCGCGATCGTCGCCACCCTGGTGTCGGTGGGCACGGTGTTGGTGCTGATGCATCTCGGCTGGCTACTCGCGAGCCCGCCGTCGACCGGGTCGGTATCCATTTGAAGTTCGGGGTCCGGGATCGCGTCGCAAAGCGCGCCGCGGTGCCCTCCTCGCCGGCCGTGCAGCCTCTGGTGCCGCGCCGGGGCTACTTCTTCGGCGACTCGGCGTCCGGCCCGAGCGCCTCGGCGATCCGCGCGGCCTTCGCGTCCGGCGTCGCCTTGGCCGGCCGTTGCCAGCCCTCGACCGTGATCTGCTTCGCGCGGGTGAGCGCGAGCTGACCGGCGGGCGTGCTCACGGTGACCGTCGAGCCGGCGCCGATCGTCGCGCCCGCACCGATGCGCACCGGCGCGACCAGCATCGCGCCGGAGCCGATGAACGCGCGATCGCCGATCACGGTCGGCCACTTGTTCTGGCCATCGTAGTTGCAGGTGATCGTGCCGGCGCCGACGTTCACGTCGCGGCCGACCGTCGCGTCGCCGAGATAGGTCAGGTGATTGGCCTTGCTGCCCGCGCCGAGCTCGGTGTTCTTCACCTCGACGAAGTTGCCGACGTGCACGCGGGCGTGCAGACGCGCGCCGGGACGCAGCCGTGCGAACGGCCCGATGCGGCAGTCCTCGCCGACGCTCGCCTCTTCGAGGACCGAATTGGCGTGGACCTGGGTATCGGCCCCGATCGTGACGTCGCGCAGGGTGCAGTTCGGACCGAGGCGCACCCGGTCGCCGAGGGTCACGCGACCCTCGAGCACGACGTTCACGTCGAGGAACACGTCCCGGCCGACGTTGACCTCGCCGCGGATGTCGATGCGCGCCGGATCGGCGAGCGTCGCGCCGGCCTCCATCAAGGCGCGTGCGCGACGGGTGCGCAGCGCGGCTTCCGCTTCGGCGAGTTGCAGCTTGTCGTTCACGCCCATGACCTCGATCGGCGACGGTGCTTGGATCGCATCGACCGCGACGCCCCCGGTGACCGCGAGGCCGACGACGTCGGTGAGATAGTACTCGCGCTGGGCATTGTCCGCCCGCACCCCGTCTAGCAGCCTGCGCAAGGTGGCGGCGGGCGCCGCGAGGAGTCCGGTGTTGACCTCCCGGATTGCACGCTGCGCGGCGTCGGCGTCACGCTCCTCGACGATCCGCGCGATCCGGCCGTTTGAATCGCGGACGATCCGGCCGTAGCCCTTGGGCTCGGGAACTTCAGCGGTCAGGAGCGCGAGCGCGCCGGTCGCGGCGGGCGCGACGAGCCGCCGCAACGTCGTCGCGCTGACCAGCGGCACGTCGCCGTAGAGCACCAGCACACAGGACGTCTCGGGGACTCGGGGCAGCGCCTGGCGCACCGCGTGTCCGGTGCCGAGCTGTTCAGCCTGCAACACCCAGTCGAGATCGGGATCAGCGAGCGCCGCGCGCACGCGTTCGCCGCCGTGTCCGTGGACCACGTGGACCGCGGCCGGCGCGAGCGCGCGCGCAGTGTCGACGACATGCCGCAGGAGCGGCCGGCCGGCGAGGGGCTGCAGGACCTTCGGCAGGTCGGAGTTCATCCGCCGCCCCTGCCCCGCGGCGAGGATCACGACCGAGAGTGGCATTGCCATGACCGCCGCGGCGCGGTGATCTCAGCGCTTCTTGCGCAACCGTTCGATCGCGCGCAGCTGCGCCGCGGCGCGCGCGAGCTCGGCTTGCGCCTCGGCGATCTCGATCTTGTCGGTGCGCTCCTGCATCGCATCCTGGGCGCGACGGCGCGCCTCGTGCGCGGCCGCCTCGTCGAGATCGCGGGCGCGGATCGCCGTGTCGGCGAGCACCGTGACCTGGTTCGGTTGGACCTCGAGAGCGCCGCCACCGATGAAGAACGACAGCTCCTCGGGTTCGCCCGGCGCCTGCACGCGGACTTCCCCCGGCTTCAGGTTGGTCAGCAGCGGGGCGTGGCGGGGCGCGATGCCGATCTCGCCCTCGACGGCCGGCGCGAACACCATGCTCGCGTCGCCGGCGTAGATCTGCCCCTCGGCGCTGACGATGTCGACGTGTATGGTGTTCGCCACGAATTCAGCTCCTCGCGATCACTGCAGCGTCTTCGCCTTCTCGACCGCTTCCTCGATCGCGCCGACCATGTAGAACGCCTGCTCGGGCAGGTGATCGTACTCGCCGTCGATGATCGCCTTGAAGCCCCGGATCGTGTCCTTCAGCGGAACGATCTTGCCGTCCTGGCCGGTGAACACCTTCGCGACGTTGAACGGCTGCGACAGGAAGCGCTGGATCTTGCGCGCACGGTAGACGAGCTGCTTGTCATCCTCCGACAGCTCGTCCATGCCGAGGATCGCGATGATGTCCTGCAGCTCCTTGTAGCGCTGCAGGATCGACTGCACGCCGCGCGCGGTCTGATAATGCTCCTCGCCGACGACCAGCGGATCGAGTTGCCGGCTCGTCGAATCCAGCGGATCGACCGCCGGATAGATGCCGAGCGCGGCGATCTGCCGCGACAGCACCACGGTCGCGTCGAGATGCGCGAACGTGGTCGCAGGCGACGGATCCGTCAAGTCGTCCGCCGGCACGTAGACCGCCTGCACCGACGTGATCGAACCCGTCTTCGTCGAGGTGATGCGCTCCTGGAGAACGCCCATCTCCTCGGCGAGGGTCGGTTGGTAGCCGACCGCCGAGGGCATGCGGCCGAGGAGCGCCGACACCTCGGTTCCGGCGAGCGTGTAACGGTAGATGTTGTCGATGAACATCAGCACGTCGCGGCCCTTGCCGTTCGCCTGTTTCTCGTCGCGGAAATACTCCGCCATCGTCAATCCGGTCAGCGCGACGCGCAGGCGGTTGCCGGGCGGCTCGTTCATCTGCCCGTAGACCATCGCCACCTTGTCGAGGACGCCCGACTCCTTCATCTCATGATAGAAGTCGTTGCCCTCGCGGGTGCGCTCGCCGACGCCGGCGAACACCGAGAGACCCGAGTGCTGCTTCGCGATGTTGTTGATGAGCTCGAGCATGTTCACGGTCTTGCCAACCCCGGCGCCGCCGAACAGGCCGACCTTGCCGCCCTTCGCGAACGGAATCAGCAGGTCGATGACCTTGATCCCGGTGACCAGCAATTCCTGCCCGCCGGTCTGCTCGTCGTAGGCCGGCGCGGGGCGGTGGATCGGCAGCCGGTCGCGCGTCTCGATCGGCCCGGCCTCGTCCTGCGGCGTGCCGAGCACGTCCATGATGCGCCCGAGGACGCCGGCGCCGACCGGCACCGTGATCGGTTCGCCGGTGTCGGTGACCGCGAGCCCGCGCCGCAGTCCTTCGGACGGCCCCATCGCGATCGTGCGAACGACCCCGTCGCCGAGCTGCTGCTGGACTTCCAGCGTCACGCCCGCCTCGTCGATCTTCAGCGCGTGATATACCTTCGGGATCCGGTCGCGCGGGAACTCCACGTCGACGACCGCTCCGATGATCTGCACGATTCTTCCGCTCGACATGCTTGAAATCCTCTAGACGGCTGCGGCCCCGCCAACGATCTCGGAGAGTTCCTTGGTGATCGCTGCTTGGCGGGCCTTGTTGTAGACGAGTTGCAGTTCTTCGATCAGCTTGCCGGCGTTGTCGGACGCGCTCTTCATCGCGACCATCCGCGCGGCCATCTCGCAGGCGACGTTCTCGACCGCGCCCCGGTAGACCTGGGATTCGACGTAGCGCATCAGGATCCCGTCGA
>JAKBCG010000089.1 GCA_021808035.1 Pseudomonadota bacterium | reverse complement strand
CGCTTCCGCGGCCGGATCGTCGCGATCAACTCGAAAGTCGACGGCGCGAGCCGCAACGTCCAGGTCCGCGCCTCGTTCCCGAACCGCGACGGCCGCCTCGTGCCCGGCATGTACGCCGACGTGACCGTCGACGACGGCGCGCCGCGCCCGTACGTGACGGTGCCGCAGACCGCGATCACCTACAACCCCTACGGCGACACGGTGTTCATCGTCGAACACGCCGCCGTCGATGCGCACGGCAAGCCACGGCTGATCGCGCGCCAACGCTTCGTGAAGCTCGGACCGACGCGCGGCAACCAGGTCGCGGTGCTCTCCGGCCTGCGCGCCGGCGACACGGTCGTTAGCGCGGGCGAGCTGAAGCTGCACAACGGCAGCGCGATCACGGTGAACAACTCGATCATGCCGAGCAACTCGCCGAACCCGTCGCCGCCGAACGAATGAGCGCCGGAATCACGCCGTGAACTTCACCGACATCTTCATCCGCCGCCCGGTCCTCGCGAGCGTCGTCAGCCTCGTGATCCTGGTCGTCGGGCTGCGCAGCTTCAGCTCCCTGCAGGTGCTCGAGTACCCGCAGACCGAGAACGGCATCGTCACCGTCACGACCACTTATCCGGGCGCCGACCCGGACTCGATCGCCGGGTTCATCACGACGCCGCTGGAGGCGGCGATCGCGCAGGCGGACGGCATCGACTACCTGACCTCGAGCAGCCAGAGCGGCGTCAGCACGATCACCGCGGTCCTTCGCCAGAACTACGACACCTCGAAGGCGGCGGCGGAGATCAACATCAAGGTCAACTCCGTGTTGAACCAGCTGCCGACCGGCTCGCAGCTGCCGTCGATCACGGTGTCCGTCGGCCAGACGATCGACGCGATGTACATCGGCTTCTCGAGCACGCGCCTGAACCGCAACCAGATCACCGACTACGTGCAGCGCGTCGTCGTCCCGCAGATCCAGGCGGTGCCGGGCGTGCAGACCGCCGAGATCCGCGGCGCGCAGTACTTCTCGCTGCGCGCCTGGCTCGACCCGAAGAAGCTCGCCGCGTACGGGCTCACCGCGAGCGACGTGCAGAAGGCCCTCGCCGACAACGACTACATCTCGGCGGTCGGCAACACCAAGGGCGAGTGGGTCCAGGTCACGCTGACCTCGACCACGAACCTGCACAGCCTGCGCGAGTTCCGCAACCTCGTCGTGAAGCAGACCGGCGGCGCGATCGTGCGGCTGCGCGACGTCGCGACGGTCACCCTCGGCGCCGACAATTACGACGAGCGGGTCGCGTTCGACGGCGTCGGCGGCGTGTTCGTCGGCGTGCAGATCGCGCCGAGCGCGAACCTCCTGTCGGTGATCGGCGGGGTGAAGCGGGTCTTCCCGCAGATCCGCGCGCAGCTCCCCGAGGGTCTCCGGGCCGCGATCGTCTACGACTCCACCTCGTTCGTGAACGCGTCGATCCACGAGGTCGCGAGCACGCTGATCGAAGCGGTCGTGATCGTGATCCTGGTGATCTTCGCGTTCCTCGGCTCGCCGCGCTCGGTGGTCATCCCGATCCTCGCGATCCCGCTGTCGATCATCGGGACGTTCATGATCATGCTCGCGCTGCACTTCTCCATCAATCTGCTGACCTTGCTCGCGCTCGTGCTCGCGATCGGCCTCGTCGTCGACGACGCGATCATCGTCGTCGAGAACGTGAACCGCCATCTGGCGGAAGGCAAGCCACCGCTCTCCGCCGCGCTCATCGCCGCCCGCGAGCTCGGCGCGCCGATCATCGCGATGACCGTCGTGCTGCTCGCGGTGTTCGTGCCGATCGGCTTCCAGGGGGGCCTGACCGGCGCGCTGTTCATCGAGTTCGCGTTCACCCTCGCCGGCACCGTCACGGTGTCCGCGGTGATCGCGCTGACCCTCTCGCCGATGATGTGCTCGCGCATGCTGCGGCCGCACCAGGGCGACGGCGGGCACTGGGAGGACCGGCTGGTGCGCGCGATCGACGCCCGCTTCGACCGGCTGCGCGGCTGGTACCAGCGCAAGCTCGAGCGCAGCCTTGCGTACACGCCGGTCACCGCGGTCACGGTCCTGGTGGTGCTCGGGGGCATCTATTTCCTCGCGACGCACTCGAAATCGGAGCTTGCGCCGCAGGAGGACCAGGGTTTCGTGCTGATGCAGGCCACGTCCGCGCCCGACGCGACCCTGCAGACCAAGGTCGACTACTTCAACGAGATCTACCGCGTCGCGACCCGCCTCGCGCACCCGGCGCACGTGTTCCACATCGACGCGCCGGGCATGTCGATCACCGGACTGAACCTGCGCCCCTGGAACGAGCGCAAGCGCAACGCGACCGAGCTGCAACAGCAGTTGCAGCAGGCGATGAACCGCGCGATCGCCGGCCAGCGGATCGTCGCGTTCCAGCCTCCGTCGCTCCCGGGCGCGTTCGGCCTGCCGCTGCAGTTCGTGATCAAGACGACCGATCCCCCGCTGCGGCTGAACGCGGTGTCGCAGCAGTTCCTCGACGCTGCGCGCAAGAGCGGCAAGTTCGCGTTCCTCGACACCGACCTCAAGTACGACCTGCCGCAGTCGGTGATCGTGATCGACCGCGACAAGGCGGCGCAGCTCGGGCTCACGATGACCGACGTCGGCGCGGCGATGAGCAGCCTTCTCGGCGGTGGCTACGTGAACTACTTCAGCATGGACACGCGCTCGTACAAGGTGATCCCGCAGGTGCAGCGCATCTCGCGCCTCAACGTCCAGCAGCTGCTGGATTATCCGATCGCGACGATCGGCGGGGTGTCCGTCCCCTTGTCGACGATCGCGACGATCCGCACCGAGACGGTGCCGGAGACGCTGAACCACTTCCAGCAGCAGAACTCGGCGACGATCTCCGGGGTGATGGCGCCCGGGGTCTCGCTCGGCGAGGCGCTCGGGTACCTGCGCGGCCTCGCCGCCCGCGTGCTGCCCCAAGGCTACTCGGTCGACTACGCGGGCCAGGCGCGACAGTACGTGCAGGAGTCGAGCGGGATGCTGGCGACCTTCGGCTTCGCGATCATCATCGTGTTCCTCGCGCTCGCGGCGCTGTTCGAGAGCTTCCGCGACCCGCTGGTGATCATGATCTCGGTGCCGATGTCGATCGCCGGCGCGCTGCTGTTCATCGCGCTCGGGGTCGGCGGGGCCTCGCTGAACATCTACACCGAGGTCGGCCTCGTCACGCTGATGGGCTTGATCAGCAAGCATGGCATCCTGATCGTCGAGGTCGCGAACAAGGAGCAGCAGCAGGGCCGCTCGAAATACGAAGCGATCGTGATCGCGGCCTGCACCCGCTTGCGGCCGATCCTGATGACGACCGCGGCGATGGTGCTCGGCGTGCTGCCGCTGGTGTTCGCCGGCGGCGCCGGCGCCGCGTCCAGATTCGCGATCGGCCTGGTGATCTCGACCGGACTCGCGATCGGAACGCTGTTCACGTTGTTCGTGGTGCCCGGGGTGTACCTGCTGATCGGCGCGGACCGCTTCAAACTCGCCGGAACCGCGGCGACGGGCGGCGGAACCTGATCCGCCGATGAATCCGGACGGGGACCCGGCGCCGCTGACCGGCGCCGTGCAGGTCGTCGGCGCGTTCGCGCTCGCGCTGGCGACGTTCATGAACGTGCTCGACACGTCGATCGCGAACGTGTCGCTGTCCGCGATCGGCGGCGACCTCGGCGCGGGCGCGTCGGAACTCACCTGGGTGATCACCTCGTTCGCGGTCGCGAACGCGGTCTCGGTCCCGCTGACCGGCTGGCTCACCCAGCGCTTCGGTGCGGTGCGGCTGTTCGTCGCCTCGATCCTCGCGTTCACGCTGTTCTCCATGCTGTGCGGTCTCGCCACCTCGCTGCAGATGCTGGTGCTGTTCCGGGTTCTGCAAGGCGCAGTCGCCGGACCGATGATCCCGCTGTCCCAGTCGCTGCTGCTGTCGACGTTCCCCAAATCGCGCGCGGGTACCGCGCTCGCGGTCTGGGCGATGACGACCCTGGTCGCGCCGGTGATGGGGCCGATGCTCGGTGGCTGGATCACCGACAACCTCTCCTGGCCGTGGATCTTCTACATCAACCTGCCGATCGGCGTGTTCGCGGCCGCGGTGACCTGGGGGGTGTACCGGACCCGGGAGACGCCGCGCACGTCGCGGCCGGTCGATGCGGTCGGGCTCGGCCTGCTGATCCTCTGGGTCGGATCGCTGCAGATCCTGCTCGACAAGGGCGAGGAGCTCGACTGGTTCGCGTCGCGCACGATCGTCGCGCTCGCGTGCGTCGCGGCGCTCGGGTTCTGCGTGTTCCTGGTGTGGGACCTCGTCGAGAACCCGCATCCGATCGTCGATCTGCGCCTGTTCGCCCGCCGCAACTTCTGGAGCGGCACGCTCGCCTTCGCGCTCGGCTACGGCCTGTTCTTCGGCAACGTCGTGCTGCTGCCGTTGTGGCTGCAGGAAACGATGGGCTACACCGCGACCTGGGCGGGGTTGTTGACCGCGCCGGTCGGCGTGCTCGCGTTGCTGCTGTCCCCGGGCGTCGGACGGCGGATCGGACGCACCGACTCGCGGATCCTCGCGAGCGTCGCGTTCGCGGTGTTCGCGATCTCGCTGGTCATGCGCACGTCGTATGACACCGAGGCGAGCTACCAGGTCCTGGTCATCCCGATCATCGTCCAAGGCGCCGCGATGGCGTTCTTCTTCGTGCCGCTGGTGAACCTGATCCTCGCGGGGCTTCCCACCTCGAAGATCCCCGACGCCTCGGGACTCGCCAACTTCGCGCGCATCACCGCCGGGAGTTTCGGCACCTCGCTCGCGATCACGCTCTGGGACCATCGCGCGAAGTTCCATCACGCGCGCCTGGTCGAATCGCTGACGCCGGCGCAACCGGCGATCCATGCCTATTTCGGCGCACTCCACGCGATCGGGCTGTCGACGCCACAGATCGCAGCGTTCGTGAACCGACAGGTCGATGTCCAGGCCCAGACCCTCGCGGCGATCGACGTGTTCTGGCTGTCCTCGCTGGCGTTCGCGCTGATGATCGGGGTGGTCTGGCTCGCGGAACGACCGAGCGCCCGATTGCCGCCCGCAGCCGCCGGCGCTGCACATTAGACGCGCCCATGAGGCAGGCCCATGGGATACGCCTCAAAACCACCAAAACATTATGTTTAAAAACCTTATGTTATATGAATATTCTAAGGTAATTACTGATTAATGGGCCGCCGTCGAGCCGCGGGATTGCCGGCATCGACTCGAACCGGGACCGCGTTCGCGGTTCGAAATTCCTGATTGCGTTCTCAGCAAGGTCTTGTATATTTCGATCCTATAACGTTGATTTATCTCAGCTCACGCACCGAATTCATCCTCGAAACCACTTGAAGAACCGGCGGTTTCGAGTAAAGGGGTCTTGCATGCACAATGCTTGGGAACGCTTCCACGATGCGACTCTCGAGCTGGTTCGGTCCGCGCCGATCAAACAACGATTGATCAGTGCGTACCGGCGACATCTGGCGGACCTGCAGGAGGAGCAGCTGCCAGGCGATCTGCGCGAATCGTTCACCCGCGTGCGACGCTCGATGAGCGGCGTGCCGCCGTTGCGCGGCGAAGATGCGGTCGCCGCGTCGGTGCGCAAGATGTCCAACCACGACGCGGACGAGTGCGCGACGCTGATCGTCGAGATATTCGGGTCGATCTCGCGGGCGAACGCGACGCCGCTGCGCGCCGCCCCGGTGCCCTTGAAGCCGCGCCGCGCGAGCGAGGAGCGGCCCGGCGACGCGGACTCCGCCGAGACCGCGGTCCCGCAGTGGCTTGCCAAGGCCTGAACGCCTCAGTCGAGCTTGAATTCGATCGTGTCCCAGCGCGTCGTCTCCTGATGGCGCGCCTGGCGGCGTAACGCGTCGATCAGTTCGCGCTCGTTCCACGGAACGATCTCATCGGCAAGATCGCGGATCGCCTTCGGGATCGGCTCGGTCGAACCGAAGTTCTCCAGCGCGATCACCGGCCGATCCGCCGATTTCGCGAAATTCAGCTCGAACATCAGCAGTTCCGGCGCCGCGCGGTGGACCGAGCAGAGCGCGATCAGCGCCTCGCAGGGCGCGATCTGTCGCCGCAGTTCCTCGCGCTCGCCTTCGCGGTCGGCCGGCCGCCGCGCGCGCGGCTCGCTGGTATTCGCGTAGTAGAACGTGCCCGGCGCCTCGAGATACTCGAAGACTCGCAGGTATTCGTCGCTCTCGGCCCACGCATGCGTGACGAAGATGCGGATCGGGTTCGCGGGTGTGGACATGGTCTCGTCTCGACGCCTCCTTCGTCGGTTCGGCGCCGCCGCCGTGCGCGCAGCGGCCTGCGCCGATACAATGTTGCGCGTGCGACTGCTGGTTTACAACATCCGCTACGCGACCGGCGTAGGCCCGGCCTTTCACCTGCCGGTGCCCGGCGCCGGCTACCTGCGGTCGAACCCGCAGGTCCTCACCGAGATCACCCGGTTCATCAAGGGCGAGGATCCGGACGTCGTCGGACTGATCGAGGTCGACACGGGCTCGATCCGCACCGGGATGGTGAACCAGGCGGAGTTCATCGCGCATTCACTCGGCCACTACTCGACCTACGAGTGCAAGTACGGCGTGAGCTCGGTGAACCAGCTGATGCCGATCGTGCGCAAGCAGTCGAACGCATTCCTCGCGGCGCCGCGTGTGCAGGGCGAGCGCTTCCACTACTTCGATACCGGGATCAAGCGGCTGATCATCGAGCTCGAGCTCGACGAGGTCGCGATCTTCCTCGTGCACCTCAGCCTCAAGTTCCGCCACCGCCAATACCAGTTGCGCCACCTGTACGACCTGATCCGCAAGTCGCGCAAGCCCGTGATCGTCGCCGGCGATTTCAACACCTACTGGGGTGACCACGAGATCTACCTGTTCACCGAGGCGGCGCGGCTCAGCAACGCGAACGTGCGCGGCTTGCCGTCCTACCCGAGCCGCAGCCCCCGCAAGGAACTCGACTTCATCCTGCACAGCGAGCACATCGAGATCGACCGGTTCGAGATTCCCGACGTGCGCCTGTCGGACCACCTGCCACTGATCTGCGACTTCACGGTCCGTGCCCACGCGCAGCGGGCCGCCTGAGCGCACGCGATCCTTCACGAGGAGCACTGCGATGACCGCCGACGCCTACTGGAACCTGGAAGAGGATCAGGACCGCATCGTCCACCTGATCTTCGACGCCCCCGGAGCGTCCACGAACGTGCTGTCGCGGTCCGCGATCGCGGATCTCTCCGCACGGCTCGACGACCTGGCCGCGAAGCGGCCCGCGGGGCTGATCCTGCGCTCGGCGAAGAAGAGCGGCTTCGTCGCCGGCGCGAACATCAAGGAATTCACCGCGGTCCGGACGCCCGCGGAAGGCCTCGAGCTCGTGCGCGCCGGACAGATCGCATTCCAGCGGATCGAGGACCTGCCGTTCCCGACGGTCGCGGCGATCCACGGTTTCGCGCTCGGCGGGGGCCTCGAGATCGCGCTCGCGTGCCGGTATCGCGTCGGCGCGGCCGACAGCAAGCTCTCCCTCGGCATGCCCGAGGTGCAGCTCGGGATCCACCCGGGGTTCGGCGGCACGGTACGCTCGGTGCGGCTGATCGGCGTCCGCGCGGCGATGGAGCTCATGCTCCAGGGCAAGCCGGTCGACGGTGCACGCGCCGCGGCGCTCGGTTTGCTGGACCGTCTCGTGCCGGGCGCCGAGCTGCTCGCCGCGGCGAAACGGCTGATCGCCGAACGTCCGGCGCCGCGGTCCGCGCCGGTCGCGGACAAGCTGCTGAACCTCGCGCGGTTGCGTCCGCTGGTCGCCGGCCGGCTGCGCGCGCAGGTGGCGCGGCGCGTACGCCCGGATCAATACCCGGCGCC
Source organism: Pseudomonadota bacterium (assembly GCA_021808035.1). Taxonomy (GTDB): domain Bacteria; phylum Pseudomonadota; class Gammaproteobacteria; order Steroidobacterales; family Steroidobacteraceae; genus Bog-1198. Next base: position 894 of record JAKBCG010000089.1, on the reverse strand, counting down.
GTTCGCGATCATCGACCTGTGGCGGCGCCACGGCGCCTCGCCGCGCAGCGGCTACCTCGGCGAAGCGCAGTCGCTCGGCGAGCTGATGTGCTCGCCCTCCTCGCGCAACCTCGTCCGGGTGTTCCTGCTGCAGGATCGGATGAAGAGCCTCGGCGGCAAGGCCGCGCGCGAGTTCAAGCGCGTGCACGTGATCGGGGCCGGCGTGATGGGCGGGGACATCGCGACCTGGGCGGCGTTCCGCGGCCTCGACGTGACCCTGCAGGATCGCACCGACGCGCTCGTCGACGGCGCGCTCGCGCGCGCGCGAAAATTCTTCGAGAAGCGGCTCAAGGATCCCGACGCGGTCGCGGCGGCGCTGCGGCGGCTGCGCGGCGACGTCGCGGGCGACGGCGTCGCGGACGCCGACGTCTTGATCGAGGCGATCTACGAGGACCTCGACGCGAAGCGCGCGCTGTACGCGGCGATCGAGCCGCGCCTGAAGGCGGACGCCGTGTTCGCGACGAACACCTCGAGCATCGTGCTGGAAGACCTCGGCGCCCGGCTCGCCGACCCCTCACGGCTCGTCGGCATCCATTTCTTCAATCCGGTGGCGCAGATGCCGCTCGTCGAGGTCGTCCAGGGCGCGAGGACCCGCCCCGACGCGATGCAGAACGCGCTCGCGTTCACCCGCCGGCTCGACAAGCTGCCGCTGCCGTGCCGGAGCGCGCCCGGCTTCGTCGTGAACCGGATCCTGCTGCCGTACGTGAACGAAGCGATCTTCGCGTACGAGCAAGGCGTGCCGGGCACGACGATCGACGAGGTCGCCAGGCGCTTCGGGATGCCGATGGGTCCGATCGAGCTCGCGGACGTGATCGGGCTCGACGTCACGCTCAACGTCGGTCGCGTGCTCGCGAC
>JAKBCG010000088.1 GCA_021808035.1 Pseudomonadota bacterium | reverse complement strand
CTCGGCGACGGCGCTCGCGTCCGATCTCTTCATCGCGCACTCGACCTGGGCGTGGATGGATCTGCAGCGGCGGACCGGTCGCGCGCCGGTGTTCTTCTACCGGTTCGACCGGGCCCGTCCGCCGATGCGCGGTGCGGCAAACGCGGCCGGAACCGACGGCGGAGCGGTGCACAGCGCCGAAATCGAGTACGCGCTCGGGAACCTGGATCGCAATCGGGTGTATGCCTGGACAGCGGCGGATTTCGCGGTGTCGCGGATCATGCAGGGGTATTTCCGGCGATTCATCACCACCGGTGACCCGAACGGCACGGGCCTGCCGACCTGGCCGGCGGCGCGGCCGGCGCGCGGTGGCCTGCTCCGCCAGACGATCGGTACGAAGACCCGGACGACGATCGATCGCGAGATGGCGCGCCAGCGCTTTTTGACGCAATACTTCGCAGATCATCCCTCGTCCTGACGGCGTCCCCGATGCACCAACGCTCACCCGCCTTGATCGCCTGGTTCGCGGCCTTGCTCCTGACCGGCGTGGCCTGGCCGCCGCGAACCCTCGCCGCGGAAACCGTACGGGTCGACGCCACGGCGGCCGGGACGCCGTTCCCGCACTTCTGGGAAGCGATGTTCGGGTCCGGTCACGCGACGCTCGCGATGCGCGAAGGGTACCTGCGGGACCTCGCCGCGGTGAAGAAGATCACCGATTTCCGCTACGTCCGGTTCCACGGAATCCTCGACGACGACGTCGACGTGTACAACGAGGACGAACACGGCAACCCGGTCTACAACTTCACGCTGATCGACACGATCTACGACGGCCTGCTCGCGCACGGCGTGCGGCCGTTCGTCGAGCTCGACTTCATGCCCCGCGAACTCGCGTTCAACCCCGACGACCTGCACGTCTTCTGGTACAAGCCGAACGTGTCGCCGCCGAAGGATTACCTGAAGTGGGACGGCCTGGTGCGGGCGCTCGCGCAGCACCTGATCTCGCGCTACGGGATCGATGAGGTCTCGAAGTGGTACTTCGAGGTCTGGAACGAGCCGAACGGCGACTTCTGGGGCGGCGTGCCGCAGCAACAGACCTATTTCGATTTCTACGCCCAGACCGCGCGCGCGCTGAAGGCGGTGAGCCCGCGCCTGCGGGTCGGCGGGCCCGCGACCGCGCACGCGGCCTGGATCCGCGCGTTCCTGCACTACGTCGCCTCCGAGAACGTGCCGATCGACTTCGTCTCGACGCACGGTTATGCGGACGACACTCCCGAGAACCTGCTCGGAACGAATCGCAAGGTGCCCTACGATGCCCGCGTGTGCCTCGCGGTCGATCGCGTGCGCCAGGAGATCCAGCACTCGGCGCTGCCGAACCTGCCGCTCTTCTGGACCGAATGGAACGTGATGGGCGCGGATGGCGCGCGCGACACGACCTACGTCGGGCCCGCGGTCGCGAACACGATCCGCGGCTGCGACGGCAAGGTGCAGATGATGTCGTTCTGGACGTTCTCGGACGTGTTCGAGGAAAACGGGCCCAGCAAGCAGCCGTTCACCGGGATGTACGGCCTGCGCGCGTACGGCGGGATCGACAAGCCGAGCTTCTACGCGTTCGGGCTGTTGCACCAGCTGGGCGACGAGCGGCTCGCGAACCCTTCCGATCACGCGATCGTGACCCGGACGAAGGACGGCGGGCTCGCGATCGCGCTGTGGAATCTCGTCGACCCCGGCACGCACGGCGTCACCCGGACGATTCGGCTCGCCTTGAGCGGGGTGCATCCGAACGCCGCGGTCTCGATCCAGCGCGTCGACGACCACTACGGCAACGTGCTGCCGATCTATCGCTCGATGGGGAGCCCACGCCATCCGACGCCGGCGCAGGTCGCGCAGATGAACGCCGCCACCGCGTTGCCGCCGCCGGAGGTTGCGCACCTGCGGAACGGCGCCCTGTCGCTCGCGCTCGAGCCGAACGCGCTCTTGCTGATCGAGGTCGCGCCGAGCGAGCTCGCCGTACCGCCGGCGGCCGCGCCGGGCGGCTAGCGCCAGCCCGGCCCACGGTGGCCGTGATCATGCCGATGCTCGCCCTGATCGGTGGCGGCGACCGTGAGGTGCTGCGAGCGAAAGCTCGACTCACCGTGTGAAGCGCTCGCGGGCTAGGGCGGGCGTGGCGATAGCACCACAACACAATTGATTATCGGTTTGATATAGCGTGCCGATGGGAATCGCTCCGAGCCATCTAAAGCGCTGGAAAAGTTGAATTTGTAGCCGTCATTTGTGGCTGCACAGGTGGTGCATTGCCGAATGCCGCAAATTTGGTATAATTACAACATATGGCGAACGAATAAATCTAATGATCGTCCGGGTTCGGGTTGAAGTCGGGCGGTCATGTCGTTGGCCTGCAACAAAATGTCGCGAGCGACGGTCAGCGTTTGGACTGATCCGTTGTGATGCGAAGGGAGAAAAATATGCATCGTCGCTTATCACTGTCGATGCGCAACGCTTTGCTCGCGACGGCCATCGCCGCGCTGAGTCAGGGCGCTTTTGCGCAGCAAAGCACCTCGTCGAACGGACCGTCGCCTGACAAGAGCGACGCGACGCCCGCGAAGTTGCAGGAAGTCATCGTAACGGGCTCGCGAATTCCGGTACCTGCCAATATCACGGCAACGAGCCCCATCACGATCGTGAGCGCGCAAGCGATCAGGGCGCAGGGTTATACGGACGCAATTGACGTACTTAATAGTCTTCCGCAAAACATCATTAGCGCCGGTTCGGACTTCGGTAACCAGTCCAACCCGTTGACATCGACCGGTGGTATCGCGACGGTCGATCTCCGTGGCCTCGGGCCGCAACGAACCCTGGTTCTCGTGGATGGCCGTCGCCTTGGCGTCGGCGACCCGAGTACGACCAATCCGAATCCGGCACCGGACATCGATCAGATTCCGACGCCGCTCATCGAGCGCATCGATGTCGTCACCGGTGGTGCCTCGGCGACGTACGGATCGGATGCGATCGCGGGCGTCGTGAACTTCGTGTTGAAGCAAAATTTCCAGGGCATCCAGATCGATGGACAGTATGGCTTCAGCAATCACGACAATCGTAATCGGTATCTACAGGGCCTAGAGTCCAACCCTGACCCACTGAGCGGTTATGCGGGGGGCACTCCGCCGACCGGCAGCGTGTCGGACGGTAATAAGCATGATCTGTCTGTGATCATGGGCACGAACTTCGCCGACGGTGCCGGCAACGTGACCGGCTATTTCGTGTACCACGATCAGGCCGCCGTTCCAGGTTCGGCCCGTGACTACGGTTACTGTCAGCTAATTACGAACGGATTGTTGACCGGAAACCCGTCGAACGGCGTCGATTGCCTCGGTTCGTCGAATTCGAACCGGTTTACGCCGAAGGGGCTGGCGCCCGCCGCGAGCCTCAATAATCGTTATGCGGTCGTTGGAGATCAATTTCTGCCGTGGCCGCAGCCCGGTCAATCGCCGCCGGCAATATTCAACTACAACCAGTGGGAGTACCTGCAGCGCGAGGACAAGCGATATCAGGCGGGTTTCCTGTCTCACTATGAGATCAACTCGCACGTGCAGCCGTACGCCGAGTTTAGCTTCATGGACGATAAGTCGACCGCGGGCGTCGCGCCATCGGGCCTGTTCGTCGGGGGCAACCCGTTGTCCGGCGACGGCAATTACCTCATCAATTGCAGCAACCCGCTGTTGAGTGCGCAGGAGGCGGGCATCCTGTGCACGCCGGCACAGATTGCCGCCGACGCTCTGCATCCGGGATCGGTCAGCGCCGACGTGCAGATCGGCCGGCGCAATATCGAAGGCGGCGGCAGAATCTCGGAATACGAGCACCAGAACTTTCGTTTCGTCGGTGGCGTCAAGGGTGATCTGATTCCGGGTTGGACCTACGACGCGTACGGTTCCTATTACTACACGACCGCGTTTGCGGCAAACTTGAATTACCTAGATTATGGTGCGGTAGCGAATGCGCTGCAGGTGACGACCGGCGCGAACGGCCAACCGGTATGTATTTCGGGCGGCTCGTGCGTTCCCTACAACATATTCAAGACCGGCGGCGTGACCGCGGCGGCTCTGAATTACCTGCAATCTCCGGGAACGTCCTCGGGCAATAATACGGAGGCGATCGTACAAGCCGATGCGACGGGTGATCTCAGTCGGTACGGACTGACTTCCCCGTATGCACAGGACGGGCTGGCGACGAACATCGGTGTCGACTATCGCAAGGACAGCGTTACGTTCGCACCGGACGCAGCCGAGTTGTCGGGTTTGCTTTCCGGGTTTTCGGGGGCTTCCGTTCCGACCAATGCGAGCGACGACGTCAGCGAGGCTTTCGTCGAAGTTCGGGCCCCCATCGCTCAGCACAAGCCGGGTGCCTACGACCTGACGACCGACGTCGGATACCGCTATTCCAATTACAATACGGCCGGCGTAACGAATACCTACAAGTTTGAGGTCCAGTACGCGCCGATCCACGATGCGAGATTGCGTTTCTCGCTGGATCGCGCTGTTCGGGCGCCTAACCTGGTCGAGTTGTTCAATGCACCGTCGATCGGTCAATTCAACGGTACGGTCGATCCGTGCGCGCCGACCGCTGCGGGACCGGCGACGGCGACGCTCGCGCAGTGCGAACGCAGCGGCGTGACTCCGGCCGAATATGGAAACGGCGGAAGCACGAATACCATTACGCAGTGCATCTCGGGACAGTGCGCCCAGGTGATCCAGGGCAATCCGAATTTGGCACCCGAGGTTGCGACCACCTGGTCACTCGGTCTGTCGTTCACCCCGTCCTTCTTGCCGAATTTCGCGGGTAGCGTCGATTACTACCATATCCACTTGGTCAACACGATCGGAAGTATTCCGTACAACGTGATACTCAACGGCTGCGTACAAACCGGCAACCCGCAGTATTGCAGCCAGATCGTCCGCGACCAATCCGGCTCGCTGGTCGGCGCGACGGTCGCTGGCGGTGGCTACGTACTGCAACAGGACCTCAACACGGGCGATGCGCTCGTCTCCGGCATAGACCTCGATCTCGCGTATCGATGGCATCTGCCGGGACGCTGGGGCACCATGGTCGCCACCTTGAATGGCTCCTGGTTGCAGCACAACACCTCTACGCCGTACCAAGGGTCGGCCACCTACGATTGCGCGGGCTTGTTCGGCAACACCTGCAACAATGGATCCGTGAATCCCTACTGGCGCCATACGATGCGAGTGGTGTGGGACACGCCGTGGCACGTGGCGGTCACGGGACAGTGGCGGTTCATCGGACCGTCGAGCTATGACAACAACTCGACCAACCCGCTGTTGGCGAATCAGGAAGCGGGCGCCTACGACCCGTACAACGCTCGCATACCGGGGTATAGCTACTTCGATCTTTCGGCGGTCTACCATGTCCTCCGGAATCTCGACGTACGCGCGGGCGCAATGAACTTGTTCGACAAGTCGCCGCCGGTGCTTGCGGACTACGAGATCACCACCAATGCTGGCGCCGGCAATACGTTCGGAACGTATGATGTCTTGGGCCGGCAGGTCTACATGTCCTTCACCGCGAAATTCTGATTCGATGACCTGGTCGGGGCAACCGTCATGTGACGGTTGCCCCGACCTCTCTCGGCGGGGCTCCGTTACTCAGCGAATTCGCTGAACCAAGGTCTCGACCCTGCGCGCGCCAACCGTCATCCACAGTGCGCCCAGCATGCCGGGATGTATCGTCACACTGTCGCCGACGGCCAACGGAAATTCGTCCGGTTCCTCCTGCGCCCAGACTTGGCCGTTCGCCAAGGTGGCGACGAACTTGCCATACGCGCTCCACTCGACCCGGGTCACCTTCGCAGTGAAGGCGTCTGGACGACGGGACGCGATACCCGCCCGCCGTAGCTCTTGATGGAGCAACTTGCCGTTCAACCCAAGATCTTGATGGTCATTCTTGCCATGTATGCGCAGCTGTTCGTCGTAACAATGCAGGCGGGTGGCATCGTTGGGGATTCGAGCGCAGGTCCTGAGCCGCTCGATTGTCGAATCCGCAGCCCGCGACCCGGTCGGTGTCATCAAAGCCGTCAGAGTCAGCACGCAAAGGCCATACTTCATTCCTGTCATAAGTATTCTCGCGCTACCGGTCGCTCGGGCGTCCGCCAGTCAGTTCCTTCATCAACCGGTAGGTGAACTCGACTTCCTGATAGAAGCCCTGCTGGCTCATCCGCTCATTGCGGCCGTGCATGCGGATGTCGTTGAGATCGTTCCAGCCGCCGCCGATCCCGTAGCTCGGGATCCCGGCATTGCGGGTGTAGAGCGAGTCGCTCGCACCGGCGAACATGAACGGTACCACCGGCACGCCCGGCCACATCGAGTCGACGACCCGGCCGACCTGCGCGAGCAGTCGCGGGTCCGGCGGGGACTCGCCGGCGCGCGGATAGTCGCCGAGCGGCGCGACCGCGACCTCGGGATCGGCGACCACCCGCTGGAGCGTCGCCTGCACCGCGGCGGCCGACGTGTCGGGCATCAGCCGACACTGGATCGTCGCGACCGCGCGCGAGGGCAGCGCGTTCTCCTGCACCCCGGCGCGCAGCATCGTCGCGACGCAGGTCGTGTGCAGGATCGCGTTCATCGCGACGTCCTTCGCGAGCCGCGCCGCGGCCGCCTCGTCGACCGTTGGCGAGGCGGCGAGCGCCAATAGATCCGCTCGCGTCTGGCCGCTCTCGCGCGCGGCGATGTCGCGGAAATAGAGGCGGGTCGTCGCGTTCGTCTCGTACGGGAACCGGTACGCGGCGACGCGCAGCAGCGCGTGCGCGAGCGAGTAGATCGCGTTGTCGGGCCGGGGCTCCGAGCTGTGCCCGCCTTTGTTGGTCACGGTGAGCGTATAGGTCGCGTAGGCCTTCTGCACGGTCTCGACCGCGAAGTCGAGCCGCTTGCCGTTCACGAGCTCGCCGCTGTTGCCGTCGGGATTGATCACGAGGGCGGCATCGACCGCGTGCGGGTGGTGCGCGAGCAGAAACCTCGGTCCGTCCTCGTTCATGCCGACCTCCTCGTCGGCGGTGAACGCGGCGATGATGTCGCGATCCGGTACGTAGCCCTCGTGTTTCAATCGGATCAGGCTCGCCGCGACCGCGGCATCCCCGTCCTTCATGTCCGAGGTGCCGCGGCCGTAGAACCAGCCGTTGCGCGCGGTGAACCGGAACGGGGGCGCGGTCCAGTCGGCCGCCTTCGCGTCGACGACGTCCATGTGGCAGATCCACATGACCGGCTTGAGTCCCGTGCGATCCTTGCCCTTCAGGCGCACGACCACGTTGACCTGCCGCGGGTACTTCGGCTCCGGCAACACCCGGATCTCGGCGTCGGTGAAGCCGTTCGCCTTCAGGTAGCGCACGATCACGGCCGCAGTCCCCGCGGTCCCCACCGAGTGCACGGAGCGGATGTCGACGAGATCCCGGTAGATCTCGCGCGCGAGCCGCTGATTGGCCTGCGGCGGCACGGGACCGGGCAGATTCGGCGGCGGCGTCTCGCCGAAGCCGAAGGCGACACCGCTCAGCAGAAGGCCCGCGAGCGCGAGGATGGCGCGCGGACCGCGCACGAGATCACGTGAATCGAGCATCGTCATTCTCCTATCTCCCAAATTTCGACGAAGAGCGGCGTGGCGGCGCGTGCTGCTCAATGCGCCGGCGGCGCGCCATGACCCTTCGCGGCCTTCATCAGGAACACGATCGGCACCATCGCGAGGAACACCCAACCGAAGAACCAGAACGCGTCGAGGTACGCGAGCAGGCGCGACTGCCGATCGACGAAGAAGCCGATCGTCGCGAGCGCGTGTTCGGCGGCGTTCGGGCTGCCGTAGATCGGCGCGAAGCGACTGGTCAAGTGCTCGAGCATCGACCGATACGCGGGATTCCCGGCGTGCAAATTCGTGACCAACACGCTGTGATGGAACTGGCTGCGCCGGACCAGCAGCGTCGAGGCGATCGAGATTCCGACGCTGCCGCCGAGGTTGCGGCACACGTTGATCAGCGCCGACGCGTTGTTGACCTTCGCCGGCGACACGGACCCGAAAGCTTCGGTATTGATCGGGATGAACAGGAACGCAAGGCCCAAGGCCTGCATCACCCGGGCGAGCATCACCGTGAAGTAATCGGTCGCGAGATCGAAGTGCGACACCCACAGGAGCGCGAGTCCGCAGACCGTGAGTCCGAACGCGATCAACACCCGCGCGTCGACGCGGCCGATCGCGCGACCGACGAACGGCATCAGGGCGACCAGCATCAACGCCCCGGGGGTGATCACGAGCCCGGCGTCGGTCGCGGTGTAGCCGAGCAGTTCCTGCACGAATGCGGGCACCAGGAAGGTACTGCCGAGCAACACGAAGCCCAGCATGAACATCAGCAGCGAACTCACCGCGAACGTGCGGTTCGCGAGCAGCCGCAGGTCGACGATCGGCTCACGCGCAAGCAGTTCCCGGATCACCAGCGCGATCAGCGCCAGCGCCGAGATCGCCGCGAGCGTCGCAATCAGCGGGGAGGCGAGCCAGTCGTCCTCCTGGCCCCGGTCGAGGACGACCTGCAGCGCACCGAGGCCGAGCGCGACGAAGCCGAACCCGAGCACGTCGAAGCGCACGCCGCGCCGCCGCGCGTCGAGGCGTGCGCTCACGAGGTGCGGCGGATCGTCGATGAACGCGAGGATCAGGAACACCAGGATCGCACCGACCGGTACGTTCAGCAGGAACACCCAGCGCCAGGAGATGTTGTCGGTGATCCAGCCGCCGAGCGTCGGCCCGAGCGCCGG
>JAKBCG010000087.1 GCA_021808035.1 Pseudomonadota bacterium | reverse complement strand
ACACGCCGACGACCGCGAGCGTGAGCGGGACGAGCAGGAGCGACTGCCACAGCAGGGTCCGCTGCGTGCGCGCCGCCGCGAGCTGCAGCGCGGTAAGCTCATGGCCGATCGACGCGGTGGTGCGGTCCGAGATCCGCGACGCGAGGTTCGCGAGGTGCGGGAACGTGCCGATCAGCGCATTGAGCCGCGGGTCGTTCGGCGGCATCGTGCGTAGCTCCGCAAGGAGCGTGTCCGCCTGGCCGCGCAGTGCCGCGAGGTCCGCGGCCGACTGCTCGTCCAGCGGCAGGCGCTCGAGCGCGTTCGCCGCGCGGTCGAGGCGTGCGGTGGTCCGGGCGTAGCCGTCGAGGAGACCTGCGCTGCCGAGGATCTGGTAGAGCCGCGCGCCGCGCTCGAGCGTGGCGATGTCTTCGACCACCAGCTGGATGTTGCGGGTGCCCTGGATGCCATGGATCACCAGCGCTTCACTGCGGTCCGCGAGTCGGCTCATCTGCACCGCGGCGTTCACGATCGCGACCAAAAGCGGCGCGGCGACGATCGTGAAGCCGACGAACATCAGCCCGCTCAAGGACTTGGGCCAGGGGACGCGCATCGTCGCATTCTAGCAGCGCGGCCCGTGCCGCGTAGAATCGCCGCTGTGCGCACCGACATGCCCTACGCGAACCTCTCGCCCGACCTCGTGCTCGCGGCGGTCGAGGCGGCTGGCTACCCCGCCGACGGCCGGGTGCTCGCCCTCAACAGCTACGAGAACCGCGTGTACCAGATCGGGATCGAGGACGCGACGCCGGTGGTCGCGAAGTTCTACCGCCCGGGACGCTGGAGCGACGCGGCGATCCTCGAGGAGCATGCGTTCGCGCTCGAGCTCGCGGCGCTCGAGATCCCGGTGGTCGCGCCGCTCGTGACCGACGGGGTCACGCTGCACGCCCACGAGGGCTACCGGTATGCGCTGTTTCCCCGCCGCGGCGGGCGTTGGCCGGAGCTCGGCACCGCGGACGACCGGCAGTGGATCGGACGGTTCCTCGGCCGGATCCACCAGGCGGGGCGCGCGGCGGCGTTCGCGCACCGGTCACGGCTCGACGTCGGGGCGCTGGGGCGGCAGTCGCGCGACTTCCTGCTGCGCGGGCGCTGGGTCCCTGACTATCTTGCACCGAAGTACGAGCAACTGACCGACACGCTGCTCGAGGTGGTCGAGGATTGCGCGGACGGTTGGCGCGGCGCCCGGGTGCTGCGGATCCACGGCGATTGCCATCGGGGTAATGTGCTGTGGACCGACGCCGGCCCGCACTTCGTCGATCTCGACGATTGCACGACGGGTCCGGCGGTGCAGGACCTGTGGATGCTGCTCGCGGGAGATGCGGGCGAGATGCGGGTCGCGCTCACCGACCTGCTCGCGGGCTACGAGCAATTCCTGCCGTTCGACCGGCGCGAGATCGCGCTGATCGAACCCTTGCGGGCGTTGCGGATGATCCATTACGGGGCGTGGATCGCGCGGCGCTGGGCGGATCCGGCGTTTCCGCGCGCGTTCCCGTGGTTTGCGGAGCCGCGCTACTGGGAGGAGCACTACCGGGCGCTCGAGGAGCAGCTCGCCGCGGTCGAGGCGCCGCCGCTCGAGTTGTGATCGTGCCGCGTTTCGGTATTCTTGCGCTCATGCGAAGGCTTCGCTCGCTCGCGCTCGGCGCGGCACTTGCGGTGCTCGCGGCCTGTCACCGCGGGCCGCAGGCGACGTCCGCCGCGCGCGCGCGGCACACCGCCGCGCAGGCCTCGGCCGCGCGCCATGCGCTCGCCAAGGACACCCTGGGATTTGTCGCGGCGCCCCGTGTCGGCAAGGCGACGCTCGCGCTCGACGTGAAGTTCGCGCCCGAGAGCCGCCCGGTCGCGGGCGAACCGCTCACGATCGACCTCGCGCTCATTCCGAAGAACCCGGAGAATGCGGGCACGCTCGCGATCGTCGTCGACCCGGCGTTCTCGGTCGCCGCCGCGGATCGCTCGCGCCCGCTCCCGGCGCTCGGCGCCGGGGTCGCCTATCGTACGCAGGTGGTCGTGACCCCGACCACGCCGGGCGTGCAGGTCCTCGATCTCGACCTCACGCTCACCGACGCGCTCGGCAGCAGCGAGGCCCGCTACGCGCTGCCGTTGATCGTCGGCGGCACCGCCACGGGCACCGCGGCGGCAAGCGCGGCCGCTTCGACCGCCGCCTCGTCCGTCGTCGACTGACCTCCTCGGACGCCGCGGGATCCGGCCGGAACCGATGAGCCCCCGACGCGGCGCCTTTTCGGTTATGATGTCGGGCTACCCCCGCAGCCCCTCGAGCCCCCCGTGACCGAACGCCTCCGCAACATCGCGATCATTGCCCACGTCGACCACGGCAAGACCACGCTCGTCGATCAATTGCTGCGCCAATCCGGAACCCTGGATGCGCGCAAGGACGTCGAGGAGCGGGTGATGGACTCGAACGCGATCGAGAAGGAGCGGGGGATCACGATCCTCGCGAAGAACACCGCGATCGTGTGGAATGACTACCGGATCAACATCGTCGACACGCCGGGTCACGCCGATTTCGGCGGCGAGGTCGAGCGGGTGCTGGCGATGGTCGACGGCGTGCTGCTGCTGGTCGACGCGGTCGACGGACCGATGCCGCAGACGCGGTTCGTGACCCAGAAGGCATTCGCGCACGGACTGCGACCGATCGTCGTGATCAACAAGATCGATCGCGACGAGGCCCGTCCCGGCTGGGTGCTCGACCAGACCTTCGACCTGTTTGACCGGCTCGGCGCGACCGACGCGCAGCTCGACTTCCCGGTCGTGTACGCCTCGGCGCTGCGCGGCTTCGCGGGGCTCGACCCGCAGGTCCGCGGCGGCGACATGCGCGCGCTGTTCGAGACGATCGTCACCCACTGCCCGCCGCCGGCGGTCGATGTCGCGGGACCGCTGCAGCTGCAGGTCACGTTGCTGGACTACTCGAGCTACGTCGGTGCGATCGGGATCGGCCGGATCCAGCGCGGAACGTTGCGTCGCGGGGCGGCGGTCACGGTCGTCGGCCGCGACGGCCGCGAGCGCACCGAGCGGATCGCGCAGATCCAGGGCTTCCACGGCCTCACCCGCGTCGAGATCGACAGCGCGTCCGCGGGCGATATCGTCGCGTTCGCCGGGATCCCGGAGCCGAAGGTTTCCGAGACGATCTGCGATCCGGCGTCGGTCGAGGCGCTGCCGCCGCTCACGGTGGACGAGCCGACGATCAGTATGACCTTCGAGGTCAACACCTCGCCGTTCCTCGGGCGCGAGGGCAAGTTCGTGACCAGCCGCCAGATCCGCGAGCGGCTGGAGCGCGAGGCGATCCACAACGTCGCGCTGCGGGTCGAGCCGAGCGCGGACCCGGACAAGTTCGTCGTGTACGGTCGCGGCGAGCTGCACCTCGGGGTGTTGATCGAGAACATGCGCCGCGAGGGCTACGAACTCGCGGTGTCCAGGCCAAGGGTGGTCGTTCGCGAGGTCGACGGCGTCGCCCAGGAGCCCTACGAGCAGGTCGCGGTCGACGTCGAGTCGAGCGTCCAGGGTGACGTGATGACCGCGCTCGGCGGCCGCGGCGGCGCGTTGCTCGACATGCAATCGGACGGGCGCGGCCGGGTACGGCTCGACTACCGCGTGCCGTCCCGGGGCCTGATCGGCTTCCAGACGGAATTTCGCACCCTGACCCGCGGCACCGGCCTCCTGTACCACGTGTTCGAGCGTTACGGGCCGTTGGTGCAGCGCGCGCTCGGCCAGCGTCCCCAGGGCGTGCTGATCGCGAACGGCCAGGGGACCGCGCTCGCGTACTCGCTGTTCGCGCTGCAGGAGCGTGGACGGCTGTGCATCGGCCCGGGCGAGGAAGTCTACGAGGGCATGATCATCGGGCTGCACAGCCGCGAGAACGACCTCGTCGTGAATCCGCTGAAGGGCAAGAAGCTCACCAACATCCGTGCCGCGGGCAAGGACGAGAACGTGGTGCTCACGCCGCCGATCCGCTTCACGCTCGAGCAGGCGATGGAGTTCATCGACGACGACGAGCTGATCGAGATCACCCCCCGCACGATCCGGCTGCGCAAGCGCTATTTGCGCGAGGTCGACCGGCGCCGTACCCGAAACGAGACCCCGGTCACGCCGGTCTACGGCGAGATGTCGCAGATTTCCGGATAACGGAGACGGCCGGGATGCCGTCGATCGGTCCGGGAGTTCGAACGAGTTGGCACGTGACACCGCCACAGTCCTGCGTCTGCAAGGAACGCTGCCGCCGGCGACGGGGCTGAACCGCCTGCTCGAGCGGCAGCTCGCCGAGGCCCGTGCGCGCGGCGAACTCGATCTGGTCGCGTTGCTGCGCTGCGTCAGCGAGCAGTACGACCGCATCGAGGTCGAGCGGCGCGGGATCGTCCGCTCGATGCAGATCCTCTCCGACGAGGCGCAGGCGCTCACGCGGGAGATCCGCGAGGAGACCGCCTCCCACCTGCAGGCGATCCTCGACAACGTCAAGGATGCGATCCTCACGGTCGACGCCGACGGCCACATCGAGAGCTGCAATCCGACCGGCGAACGAATCTTCGGGTACTCGCCGGCCGAGATCCTCGGCCGCACACTCGATTTCCTGCTCCCCGAGCTCTCCACCCGTGGGGCGCGCGCCTGCCTCGAGTCCTGGGCGACCCGGATCGACGACACGCACATCGATCTTGCGGCGCAGTCGGTCTGGGGCCAGGCGAAGGACGGCGCGAAGATCGCGGTCGAGGTCGCGGTCAGCAAGGCCGCGCTCGCGCGCCGCGACGGCTACATCGTGTGCATCCGCGACATCAGCGAGCGGCAGGCGGCCGAGCAGATGATCCGCGACAGCGAGGCGCGTTATCGCGTGCTCGTGGAGCACGCCCCGGAGGCGATCGTGCTGTTCGACGTCGACGCGGGGCATTTCGTCGACGTGAACGACAATGCGTGCCGGTTCTTCAAGATGACCCGCGCCGAGATGCTCGCCTGCGGTCCGGCGCGGATCAGTCCGCCGACGCAGATGGACGGCACGCCCTCGTTCGGCGTCGTGCGCGGTCATGTCGACGCGGCGCTCGCGGGCGGCACGCCGGTGTTCGAATGGACGCACTGCGACGCCGAAGGCCGCACGATCCCCTGCGAAGTGCGCTTCGTGCGGCTGCCGAACTCGCGCCGACGGCTCCTGCGCGCGAGCATCACCGACATCACCGAGCGCAAGCGCGCCGAGGCGATCGCCGCGGGCGAGCGTCGGGTGTTCGAGAAGATCGCGGCGAACACGCCGCTGGAATCGGTGTTCGAGGCGATCGCGGACCTGATCGAGACCGCTCTCCCGGGGAGCCGGTGCGCCCTGAACCGCCTCGACGCGGCGGCCGGGGTGTTGCGCTTCGCGCTCGTGCCGCGTCTGCCGCGGGAGCTCGTCGTCGCGATGGACGGCGTGCCGACGATGCCAGGTTACGGGAGCTGTGCGGCCGCGGCGGCGCGAGGCGACGCGGTGTTCACCGCCGACATCGCCGCGGATCCTGACTGGGAGCGCTGCCGCGGGCTCGCCGTGCAGGGGGGGCTGCGCGCGTGCTGGTCGGTGCCGATCCTCGCGTCCGACGACCGCGTGGTCGGCACCTGCGCGGTGTACCAGGGCGAGCCCGGGGCGCCGTCGCCGCGCGACGCGGAGCTACTCGGGCGGATCGCGCAGATCGCCGGGATCGCGATCGAGCGGCGCGTTGCGGAAGAGGCGCTGCGCGAGAGCGAGGCGAAGTTCCGGGGGCTGTTCGACAACGTGATCGAGGGCGTATACCGCTCGACCCCGGATGGCCGGATCCTCGCGGCGAACCGGGCGCTCGCGAAGATGCTGGGCTACGAGACGGCGGAGGAACTGTGCGCGCTGCCGGTGTCGGCGCTCTACTGGCACCCGGACGACCGCGAGACCTGGGTCCGGCAGATGGAGCAGGACGGCGAGCTGCGCAATGTCGAGTTCACGCTGCGCCGCAAGGACGGACGCATGCTGATCGTCGCCGACAACGCGCGCGCGATGCGCGACGCGCAGGGTCGGGTGATCGGCTACGAGGGCACGCTCACCGACATCACCGAGCGCAAGCGGGCCGAGACCGCGGTGTTCCAGGCGAAGGAGCGGGCCCAGGTCACGCTGCAGTCGATCGGCGACGCGGTGATCACCACCGACTCGACCGGCCGGATCGATTACATGAACCCGGTCGCGGAGAGCCTGACCGGCTGGGAGAACCGCGAGGCGCAGGGCCGGCTCATCGGCGAGGTGCTCACCGTCGTCGACGAAGCGACCCACCTCGCGAGCGAGTGTCCGGTGATGTGCTGCCTGCGCGAGGGGCGCGTCCTCGGCCTCGCCGATCACACCGCACTCATGACCCGGCTGAACCGCGAGATCGCGATTCAGGATTCGGCGGCGCCGATTCGCAACCGCGACGGCGAGACGGTCGGTGCGGTCCTCGTGTTCCACGACGCGAGCAAGGAGCGGCGGCTCCACCGCGCGTTGCGCTACCAGGCGACCCACGACGCGCTCACCGGACTCATCAACCGCCGTGAATTCGAGAACCGGCTGGCGGCCGCGGTCGAGGCCGTGCGCCGGGAGCCGGCCGTGCGGCGAGCGCTCCTGTACCTCGACCTCGACCAGTTCAAGCTGGTCAACGACACCTGTGGGCACCCGGCCGGGGATCAGCTCCTGAAGCAGATCACCGGCGTGCTGCAGACCCGGGTGCGCACCGGTGACACGCTGGCGCGCCTCGGCGGCGACGAGTTCGGGATCCTGCTGCAGGATTGCGCGCTCGATCAGGCGATCCGCGTCGCCGAGACCTTGCGCCAGGCGATCCGCGATTTCCGTTTCGCGTGGCAGGACGGCACCTTCGCGATCGGCGTGAGCATCGGGATCGTCGAGATCACCGAGGACATGCCGACGATCGCGAGCGTGCTGAGCGCGGCGGACGTCGCCTGCTACTCCGCGAAGGAAGCGGGCCGCAACCGCGTCGAGATCTACACCGCGGACAACGTCCCGGAGCGGCACCGCGAGATGCACTGGGTGTCGCGGCTCGCGCGCGCCTGCGAAGAGGGCCGCTTCGAACTCGCGTTCCAGCCGATCGTGCCGACGAGGCCGGGCGGCGCCGCGTGCGCGCACTTCGAGCTGCTCCTGCGGCTGCGCGACGAGCGGGGCCGACACGTGTCCCCGGCGGAGTTCATCCCGGCGGCCGAGCGCTACAGTCTGATGCCCTCGATCGACCGCTGGGTCGTGAAGACGGTGCTCGACCGGATCGCGTACCGCGGCGCGCCGGGAGTCGAACCCTACACGATCGCGGTGAACCTCTCGGGCAGTTCGCTGAACGACGAGTGCTTCCTCGAGGACCTGATCGGGCTCCTCGGCGCGACGCCGCTCGCGCCCGGGTCGCTATGCTTCGAGATCACCGAGACCGCGGCGATCGCGAACCTCGGCAACGTCGTGCACTTCATGCGCGAGTTGCGGGCGCGCGGCTGTCAGTTCGCGCTCGACGACTTCGGCAGCGGCCTGTCCTCGTTCCTGTACCTGAAGACGCTCCCGGTCGACTACCTGAAGATCGACGGACTGTTCATCGAGAACGTGACCCGCGATCCGGTCGATCGCAGCATGGTCGAGGCGATCCACCAGGTCGGCCGGTCGATGGGGATCCGCACGATCGCCGAGCGGGTCGAGTCGGCCGAGGTGTTCGCGGAACTCGCTCGCCTCGGGATCGACTTTGCGCAGGGCTGCCACGTCGCCGCGCCGCGCCCGATCGCGGAGTTCCCCTACCCAATTGGGCGGTGAGCGCGGCGACCGGTGATCGGCGCCGCTCGAGATCGGCGCTGCTCGAGCAGTTTTTCGAATTCCACCGGCAGATCCGCCAGGTCGGCGGCGGCCGCGAATTCCTGGACGAACCGGCGCACGCGCTCGACATCCGCCTCCGGAAACACGTCGAGGAGCCCGTCGATATCGCGTAGATCCTGTGGTCGATGGGCGATCGCCTTCATGGTGAGGAGATCCTCGACCTGAGGCAGCCGCACCTGCGTGCCTCCAAAGTCGTGCTGCCTCGCGCGGGACACGGCGTCGATCTCGAAGCGTAGCCCGCCAAGGATCACGTCGATGTCGATCGCGGACCGCGTGTGTCGGAGCAACAGCACGCGCGTGCGGTCAGCGAATGAAAGCGGGTTCTCGATGCGCGGGGCGATCCCGTGCGCTGCGGCCGATTCGAGCAACCCGCTCCACTGCGCCGCGGGCACGATCGCCAGGGCATCGATGTCGCGCGTCGCTCGCGGCCGACCCAGGATCGACGCCGCGATGCCGCCGACGACCATCGCGGGCACATCGGCAGCCGCCAGCCATTCGGTCAGATCGGCGAGCGCGCCGACGAAGAGCGGCGGAACGCGCTCCGTCACTGCAACGCCAGACGGATGAGGCGCCAGCGCTCACGGACCGCCGCGAGTCCAGCCTCCCGCTCGACATCGGTCTCGAGAAGCACCGCCGCGGTCATGAGTGACCCGATCTGCCTAAGCTTCAAGGCCACCGGTGTACTGCGGAGTTCCTCGATCTCGAAGGCACTCGCCCGCTCGAGGCCGGCGAGATACGCCCGAACATCCGTGCGGGACCCGTTTGTCACCGCCATCTCGCTGCGGTTCGTGTTGAATGGTCGATGCCCAACATCGGCAATTTTACCACGGCGCAGGGCGCAAACCATGAGTTACCAGCGTTAAACGGTTGCGGATAGCTCGATCGCGCCAGCGACTCTCTCTACCAGCGTTCTACTTCCGTGCCCTGGGTTTGCTACCTTACGGGT
>JAKBCG010000086.1 GCA_021808035.1 Pseudomonadota bacterium | reverse complement strand
AGCCCTGTGCGAGACCCATGCCGCCACCCATCGTGATCCCGTCGGCGATCGCGATGAACGGCTTCGGGTACCGGTGCAGCAGGTGATCGAGCTGGTACTCGTGCACGAAGAACTCGCGGTGCAAGGTCCCGCCCGCGTGGTAGCTGTCGTAGAGCGCGCGCACGTCGCCGCCCGCGCAGAACGCCTTGCCGCCCGCGCCGCGCATCACCAGCGCGTGCACGGTCGGGTCCGCCGCGAGCTCCGGCAGGCGCCGCTCGAGCGCCTCGATCATCGGGAGTGTGAGCGCGTTGAGCGCCTGGGGGCGGTTCAGCGTGACGCGCGCGATGCCCTCGAGAACCTCGACTTCGACGTCCACGCCCGTGCGCCGCTCAGTCGTTCGTCCAGCGGGGACGTCGCTTCTCGAGGAACGCGTTAACGCCCTCGCGCTGATCGGCGCCGTCGAACAGGTCGACGAACGCCTCGCGCTCCTTCGCGAGCGCCGCGTGCCGCGGCGTGCCGCGGCGCGCCTCGTGAATCAGCTGCTTGCAGGCGACGACCGCCCGCGGGCTCAATGCGAGCACGCGCTCGGCGAGCGCGGTCGCGGTCGCGCGCGCCTCGCCCGCGCCGACCACCTGCTCCACGAGCCCGATCCGCAGCGCGGTCGCCGCGTCCACGCGCTCGTTGGTGAGGATCATCCGCTTCGCCCAACCCTCGCCGACCAGCCAGGGGAGCGTCTGCGTGCCGCCGCCGCAAGGCAGGAGGCCGACCGCGGGCTCCGGCAGCGCCAGCGTCGCCCGCTCGTCCGCGATCCGCAGGTCGCACGCGAGCGCGCACTCGAGACCGCCGCCCATCGCATAGCCGTTGATCGCCGCGATCACCACCGGGCGCGCGTTCTGCAGCGCCTCGAACGCGGCGCCGAAGCGCTGCGCCATCACCCGCGCGTGCGCCTTGTCGCCGTCCGCAAAGAGCTTCAGGTCCGCGCCGCCGCTGAAGAACTTATCGCCCTGCCCGGTCAGCACCACCGCGTGCACGGCCGGGTTGCGGTTCAGCTCGTCGACCAGCGCGGTCAGGCGCGAGAGCCCCTCGGCGGTGAACGCGTTCGCCGGCGGGTTCGCGAGCGTGACCGTCGCGACATGCCCCTCGATCCGGGATTCGATCATGATGCTCCGTCCTTGCGATACAGTTGGATGATCGCCGAGAAGTCGAGCCCGCCGTGCCCCTGCGCGCTGAACAGGCGATAGAGCTGCTCCGCGGCGGCGCCGAGCACGACCGGTTGGCGCGACTGCTTCGCCGCGTCGGTCGCCAACCCCAAGTCCTTCAGCATCAGGTCCGCGCCGAAGCCGCCGCAGTAGCCGCGCGCCGCCGGCACGTTGTCCATCACGCCGGGAAACGGGTTGTACGTATCGGAGCTCCAGCAGCGCCCGCTCGAGGTGTTCACGATCGAGGCGAGCACCTTCGGGTCGATCCCGAGCGCATCACCGAGGCTCATCGCCTCCGCGACGCCGATCATCGAGATCGCGAGCACCAGGTTGTTGCAGATCTTCGCGACCTGCCCCGTGCCTGAATCCCCGCAGCGCACGATCGTCTTGCCCATCGTCGCGAGCACCGGACGAATCCGTTCGTAGAGCGCCTCGGCCGCGCCGACCATGAACGTGAGCGTGCCGGCCGCGGCGCCGTTGGTGCCGCCCGAGACCGGCGCATCCGCCATCGGATTGCCCTGCGCGGCCGCGCGCGAGGCGACCTCGCGCGCGGTGTGCGGATCGATCGTGCTCGAGTCGACCAGCACGACGCCCGGGCGGACCGCGGCGAGCACGCCGTCCTCGCCGAGGTACACCGTGCGCACGTGCGGCGAGGACGGCAACATCGTGAGCACGAACTCGGCGTGCGCGACCAGGTCGCGCAGCGTCGCGGCCGGTCGCGCGCCGGCGGCCGCGACCGCGTCGACGTTCGTCCGCACCACGTCGTGCACCACGAGATCGTGGCCCGCCTTCAGGAGGTTGCGCGCCATCGGCGCCCCCATGTTGCCGAGCCCGACGAACCCGATCTTCATTTCAGGCTGATCGTGGTGTTGACCCCGCCCGTCGTGCCCGCATCGTCGAACCAACGGGTGGTGATCGTCTTCGTCTGGGTGTAGAACTGCACCGCCTGCTTGCCGTAGGGCCCCAGGTCCCCGAGCTTCGAGCCGCGCGAGCCGGTGAAACTGAATATCGGCACCGGCACCGGGATCGGCACGTTGATCCCGACCTGGCCGACATCGATCTCGTTCTGGAACTTGCGGGCGACCGCGCCGCTCTGGGTGAAGATCCCGGTGCCGTTGCCGAACGGGTTCGCGTTCAACAGTTCGATCGCATCGGCGAGCGTGTCGACGCAGATGATCGACATCACCGGCCCGAAGATCTCGGTCTCGTAGATCTTCATGCCCGGCTTCACGCCGGAGAAGATCGTCGGACCGACGAAGTTGCCCTTCTCGTAGCCCTTGACCGCCACCACCCGCCCGTCGAGCTCGAGCGTCGCACCCTCGCGGATCCCGTCCTCGATCAGGCCGAGCACCCGGTTCTTCGCGTTGCGCGAGATCAGCGGACCAAGGTCGGCGCCCTTCTCTAGGCCGGCGTTCACCTGGAGCGTGCGCGCCTTCGCGACGAGGTCCGGGATCCAGTGCTTCGTCTCGCCGACCAGGACCACGACCGAGGTCGCCATGCAGCGCTGCCCCGCGGCGCCGAAGGTCGCGCCGACCAGCGAGTTCAGGGACTGTTCCTTGTTCGCGTCCGGCATCACGACCGCGTGGTTCTTCGCGCCCATCATCGACTGCACGCGCTTGCCGTGCTGCGAAGCGAGCCGGTAGACGTGCGTGCCGACCGCGGTCGAACCGACGAAGGACACCGCGACGATGTCGGGGTGGCTGCACAAGGCGTCGACCGCGCGCTTGCCGCCGTGCACGACGTTGAGCACGCCTGGCGGTAGCCCCGCCTCGAGCGCGAGCTCCGCGAGCAGCATCGAGGTCATCGGATCCTGCTCCGAGGGCTTCAGCACGAAGGTGTTGCCGCACACGACCGCCATCGGGAACATCCACAGCGGGATCATCGCCGGGAAGTTGAACGGCGTGATGCCCGCGCACACGCCGATCGGCTGGCGGATCGAATAGGTGTCGACGCCGTTCGCGACGTTCTCGGCGAACTCGCCGAGCTGCAGCGTGCCGATCGAGCACGCGTGCTCGACGACCTCGAGCCCGCGGAACACGTCGCCCTCGGCGTCCGGCAGGGTCTTGCCCTGCTCGGTCGAGAGCGTGCGAGCGATCCGCGGCATGTGCTCACGCACCAGCGCCTGGAGTTTCAGCATGATCCGCGCGCGGGCCCCGATCGGCGTGTTGCGCCAGGTCTTGAACGTCTTCTTCGCGGACGCGATCGCCGCTTCCAGCTCGGCATCGGTCGCGAACGGCACGCGCGCGACCGTCTCCTGCGTCGCCGGGTTGACGACGTCCTGCCATTCGGTGGTCGACGACTCGACGAAGCGGCCGTCGATCAGGAGTTTCACGGTCGACGCCCCGGCGGCGGCGACGTTCGCGGATGCGGTGCTCATGGTCATCGATTCCTCTTGATGTCGGTGGTCAGGCGCCGGGGTCGGCGCTCGCGATCAGTTGGCGCGCGATCAGCAGGCGCTGGATCTCGCTGGTGCCCTCGTAGATCTGCGTGATGCGCGCGTCGCGATACAGCCGCTCGACGGCATAGGCTTCGAGATAGCCGTAGCCGCCGTGGATCTGGATCGCCCGCGAGCACACGTGCTCGGCCGTCTCCGATGCGTACAGTTTCGCTTGGCTGGCCTCGCTGAGGCAAGGGAAACCGGCGCTGCGCAACGCGGCGGCGCGGTGCGTCAGGAGCCGCGCGGCGTTGATCCGGGTGTGCATGTCGGCGAGCAGGTCGCCGATCGAGCCGAATTCGGCGATCGGCCGGCCGAACTGGCGGCGGCTCTTCGCATAGGCCAGCGCCCGCTCGAACGCCGCGCGCGCGATCCCGACCGCCTGCGCGGCGATCCCGATCCGTCCGCCCTCGAGGTTCGCGAGCGCGATCTTCAAGCCCCGGCCGCGCTCCCCGAGGAGCGCGTCCGAGCCGACCCGGCAGTCGTCGAGCGTGACGGCGCAGGTGTCCGACCCGCGGATTCCGAGCTTCTTCTCCGGCGCGCCGACGATGAACCCGGGGGTGTCGGTCGGCACGATGAACGCCGAGAGTCCCCGCTTGCCCTTCTCGGGATCGGTGACCGCGAACACGATCGCGACCTTGGCACGCCGGCCGTTGGTCACGAACTGCTTCGAGCCGTTCAGCACCCATTCGCCGCCGTCCTGCACGGCGCGGGCCTTGAGCGCAGCCGCGTCGGAGCCCGCCTGCGGCTCGGTCAGGCAGAAGCAACCGATCGAGCGACCCTGCGCGAGATCGACGAGATGGCGGCGCTTCTGCTCCTCGGTGCCGTAGGCGAGCACGGGCCCGCAGCCAACCGAGTTGTGCACGCTCACGAGCGCGGCGGTCGCGCCGCAACCGGCCGCGATCTCCTCGATCGCGAGCGCGTAGGCGACGTAGTCGGAGTAGGAGCCGCCCCATTCCTCGGGCACGACCATCCCGAGGAAGCCCAGCTCGCCGAGCTTGGCGACCGCCGAGTCGGCGATCCAGCCGTCGCGGTCCCAGTCCGCGGCGTTCGGCTCGAGCTCGGCACGCGCGAACTCCCGCGCGGTGTCGCGGACCAGGCGTTGCTGCTCGGTGTACAGGAGCGCTTCGGTATCCATCCGGGTCACCGGGTGCTGCGGCCGCCGTGGGCGTCCCAATGCCTGGAATTATAGGATCGCACGCGACCGCAATGGGTGCCCGGAGCGCGCAATCCCGGTGAGCGAAACGGCCACAGGCGGCCCCGCGGGCGCAGGCCGTGGCGCACGCGACGCGCGGCCTGCGGCGGCGGGACGCGGGGTGCAGCGGCAGTGCACGAGGTACCGCGGCGGTGTACGCCGGGCGGCGCAATGCGGCATGGCGCGGCGCACCGCGAGGCGTTTATGCTGCGCGCTGCCGCCGCCAACCCCGAAGGGTACCGCTCAATGAGAACGTTCGGAGCCGCCGTATGCCTTGCGCTGCTCGGTCTCGCCGCCCCCCTCGCGCGCGCCGGGATCGTCGCCGCGCCGGGATCGGCCCTCGCCGTGTCCCTGGTCACCTACGGACCGGGCAACGTGTACTGGGAGCGGTTCGGCCACGACGCGATCCAGATCCGCGACCGCGTGTCCGGGGAGTCGGTGGACTTCAACTACGGGGTGTTCGACTTCGACGAGCGCGGATTCTTCTGGAACTTCGCCCGCGGCGTGATGCACTACATGATCGACGCGGAGCCGTCCGCCGCCGACGAGAGCAATTACATCGACGACGGACGCTCGGTCACGATCCAGCGTCTCGCGCTCACCCCGGCGCAGGCGGCGAGCCTGCGCGATTACCTGCTGTGGAACCTGCAGCCGCAGAACGTCGTCTACGACTACAACTACCTGACCAACAACTGTGCGACGCGGGTCCGCGACGCCCTCGACCGGGCGCTCGGCGGCGCGATCCGCGCCGCGCTCGTGCCGCGCCGCGCAACCCTCACCTACCGGCAGGAAATCGTGCGGTTGATGAGTCCGCAGCCCTGGCTGATGCTGCCGATGGACCTCGGGATGGGGCCGATGGCCGACGAGCCGCTCGACGCGTGGCAGGAGAGCTTCCTGCCGGGAGTGCTCGCGCGGGATCTGCGCTTCGTGAAGGTGCCGAACGGCCACGGCGGATTCCAGCCGCTCGTGAGCGGCGAACGGCACCTCGCGCCGAACCGGCTCACCCCGCCGCCGGCGCGGCCGCCGAATCTCGCGTGGCCGCTCGGGATCGCCGGCTTCGCGCTTGCCGGCGCGATCGCGCTCGCCCGACGACGCGCGGTGAACCTTTATGCGTCGATCGTGACCGCCTACCTCGTGGTCGCGGGCTTCGCCGGCCTCGTGCTGATCGCGCTGTGGGCCTTCACCTTGCACCGGGTCGCCTGGCACAACGCCAACCTGCTACTGTTCAACCCGCTGGCGTTCCTGCTGCCCGCGACCGTGTGGCGCACACGGCGCAACGGCAGTGCGCGTCGGCTCGCGACCGTGATCGTGCGGGCCGAGCTCGCGGCGCTCGCGATCGCGCTCGCGCTGCACGCGCTGCCCGGCGTGGTGCAGCAGAACCAGCCCTGGCTGTGGTTCGCGATTCCGGTATGGATCACCGTGGCGTGGGCGCTCGGCGCCGGCCGCTCGACGAGGAGATGACCCGATGCCCGACAAGACGGCCGATGCGACGATGGCGGTGTTCCTCGACCTGGAGAACGTCGCGCTCGGCGCGCGCGACGCGAAGATCGGCGACTTCGACGTCGCGAAGGTGCTCGAGCGCCTGCTCCTCAAGGGCCACATCGTCGTGAAGAAGGCGTACTGCGACTTCGAGCGCTACAAGGAATTCAAGCGCAACCTTCACGGCGCCGCCTTCGAGCTGATCGAAATCCCGCACCTGCGCCAGTCGGGCAAGAACTCCGCCGACATCCGCATGGTCGTCGACGCGCTCGACCTGTGCTACACGAAGGGACACGTCGACACGTTCGTGATCCTGAGCGGCGACTCGGACTTCTCGCCGCTGGTGAGCAAGCTGCGCGAGAATGCGAAGACGGTGATCGGGGTCGGCGTCAAGAACTCGACCTCGGAGCTGTTCGTGAACAACTGCGACGAGTTCATCTACTACGACGACCTGGTCCGCAAGGAGCACTCGAAGCCGCGCCGCCGCGCCGCGACCGCGCGTCCGGCGTCGGCGACCGCGGCGGCGCCGGGCGAGGCGAAAGGCCCGGACCTCGCCGACGCGCTCGACCTGATCGTCGAGACGCTCGAGGCGGTCGCGGAGGAGCGCGGCGAGAACGAGCCGATCTGGGGGTCGATGATCAAGCAGGCGATCAAGCGGCGCCATCCGGGATTCAACGAACGCGCCTACGGCTTCCGCTCATTCAACGACCTGCTCGCCGAGGCGCAGACTCGGGGCTTGTTGAGCCTGCAAGCCGACGAGAAGTCGGGCGGCTACACGGTGAGGGTCGCGACCTGACGGACGCTTGAATCCACCGTTTGCCGCCTCCACGTCGGGAATGAGGACCGGTTTCCCACGGGAGGCGCGAACACGATGGATTCCTTTCGACCCATGCGATCGATGTGGTCGGATGCCTGCGCCTTGCTCGAGGAGGCCGAGCGCCGGCACCGGCAGTTCTTCGAACTCCTGGCGGGCTCCGCGGCCCGGCCGGCGTGGGAGCCGCCCGCGGACGTGTTCGCCGACGGCGGCGAGTGGCGGATCACGATCGCGCTGCCCGGCGCGCGCCCCGAGGACGTCGTGGTGCGGATCGGCGGCGCCGACCTGCAGATCGAGGCGCAGGTGCCGCCGCCCGGCCTCCACCGCGGGAGCCGGGTGATGCGGCTCGAACTGCCCTACGGCCGGATGCGAAGGCGCATCGAGCTGCCGCCGGGGCGATACACGCTCACCGAACGACGCCTCGAGCGCGGCTGCCTGTTCCTGCGGCTCGTGGAGACACCGACATGAACACCCCCATCGGCGAGCCGACCGGGCCGGGCGGAACCGCGCCCGTGGCCCGCGACACCGCGCCCGCGTCGCCCGTGCCGGAGACCGCGCCCGCGCCGCGCGAGGACGTGCTGATCGTACTGCCGGTGCGCAACCTCGTGCTGTTCCCGGGCATCGTGCTGCCGGTGTCGGTCGGACGCAGCCGCTCGCTCGCGGCCGCGCAGGAGGCGGTGCGCACCCAGCGGCCGATCGGGCTGCTGCTCCAGAAAGACCCGGCTGTCGACGATCCGGGCCCCGAGGACCTGCACGCGGTCGGCACGATCGGCTCGCTCGTGCGCTTCATCACCGCGCCCGACGGCGCGCACCACCTGATCGTCCAGGGCGAGCAGCGCTTCACCGTGCTCGACTGGGTGAGCCGCGATCCGTTCCTGGTCGCGCGAATAGAGACCCACCGCGACGCGGCGCCGATCGACGCCGAGATCGAGGCACGCGGGCTCAGCCTGCGCGAGCGCGCGATGGAAGCGGTGCGGCTGCTGCCGCAGGCGCCGGGCGAACTCGCGAACGCGATCCAGGGGATCGAGTCGATCCCGATGCTCGCCGACATGGTCGCGAGCTTCATGGACCTGCCGACCGCGGAGAAGCAGGAACTCCTCGCGACGTTCGACCTGAAGACCCGGCTCGACCGGGTGCTCGCGCTGCTCGCGCGGCGCGTCGAGGTGCTGCGGGTGTCGCGCGAGATCGACGAGCGCGCCCGCGAGGCGTTCGACGAGCGCCAGAAGGAGGCGGTGCTGCGCGAGCGGCTGCGCCAGATCCAGAAGGAGCTCGGCGAGACCGACGGCGGCGGCGAGGATCTCGCCGCGCTCAAGCAGGCGGTCGCGGACGCGGGCATGCCGAAGGAAGCGGCCGAGCAGGCACAGCGCGAGCTCGCGCGGCTGGAACGGACCTCGGAGGCCTCCGGCGAGTACTCGATGATCCGCAGCTACCTCGACTGGCTGGTCGCGATGCCCTGGTCGAAGCTCGACCCGGAGCAGCTCGACATCGAGCGCGCCCGCGCGATCCTCGACGAGGATCACTTCGGGCTCGACAAGGTCAAGCGGCGGATCCTCGAGTTCCTCGCGGTGCGCAAGCTGAACCCCGAGGGCCGCAGCCCGATCCTGTGCTTCGTCGGTCCGCCCGGCGTCGGCAAGACCTCGCTCGGCCAGAGCATCGCGAAGGCGATCGGCCTGAAGTTCGGCCGCGTGAGCCTCGGCGGCGTGCATGACGAGG